>WGAN01000089.1 GCA_015494805.1 Caldifarciminota bacterium | reverse complement strand
TGAACAAGGTAGATGAGACGGCCATAATCGCCCTCGCCGCTACCGTCTCCGTAGCCCTCGGCTACCTTATGAAGCTGGGTCCCTTAATGAGTCAGTTCAGCGCCGCCGTCGCCGACACCATAGGCTCTGGCGGTCTGATAAGGGAGGAGACCCACGGCCGCATCTCCTCAAAGACGGGGTACCTCTTTACGGCTTTCGTCGGTATAGCCCTCGTCTGGAGTACGAACATCTTCCACATCATCACCTACGCCTCCAAGGCCTTCGCCCTTTACTACCTCCTCCAGACCCTCATAGCCCTATCCGTTGCCGTCAGGAAGGAGGAGAGGGGTAGGGCCGCCCTCTTTGTCCTCATACTGCTGGCCTTGGCCTTCGTGGTGATCTTCGGTAAGAGCGCCGAGTGATACGGGCTTAGAATCCCACGATGGGCAAACCTAAGGCCGGTGTGGTGGTCTTTCCGGGTAGTAACTGCGACCGCGACACCCTCTGGGCGCTGGAGAAGGTGGGTTTTGAGGCCTCTTTTATCTGGCACAAAGAGACGGACCTAAGCCGTTATCAACTCGTGGTACTGCCCGGTGGCTTCTCCTATGGGGATTACCTTAGACCGGGTGCCCTCGCCGCTCACTCCCCCGTCGTTAAGGCCCTTAGGGAGTACAAAGGCTACGTCCTCGGTATATGCAACGGTTTTCAGGTCCTGACGGAGGCCCACCTGTTGCCGGGCGCCCTCACCCGGAACCTCTCCGGCCGTTTCATATGCGAGTGGCAGGAGTTGGAGGTGGTAGATAACGATACCCCGTTTACCAACGCCTACGAGGAGGGGGAGGTTATCAGGATGCCCATAGCCCACTCCGACGGCCGGTTCATAAGCGGAGACCAGGCCTTCCGCCCCGTCTTTCGGTACCTCCGCAACCCCAACGGCTCGGAGAGGAACACGGCGGCCATAGTTTCCGAAGATGGCAGGATAATGGGGACGATGCCCCACCCGGAGAGGGCGAGCGATCCCCTCCTTGGGGGGACGGACGGCCTTAAGGTCTTCCTAAGCCTCTACAACGCCCTCAAATAGACCTCCCTTAGGACCTCAAGGGGGAAGGATAGGAGGGAGAGGAGAAAGAGGACCCTTTCCATTCTCCCCGGAGGTGTCGTCCCGTACTTCCCGGCCATAACCGACCAGAGGAGGGCCATGGATAAAGAGGAGGCGAAGGCCCACCGGAAGTAGTCTATGCCGAAGAGGAACATAGCGAGGGGTAGGAGGGGGGATAGTTTGAGTAGGGACGGCCCCCTCAAGGTCCTGTAGAAGAGGAGGAAGTGGAGGGCTACGAGGGAAATTGAGAGGCCCACACCCAACAGGAAGGCCCTCAAAAGTGGGGGGGAGGAGAGAAACTGACCGTAGAAGTGAAGGGCGTTCCGGAGGGGGGAGGAGGCCAAGGGGAGGAGGGGGTCGGTGGTTGTGATGCCGTTCCCGGAGAGGATACGGGCGTAGAGGCTAAAATCCGCCGGTCCGAGTGTCCCAACTTTGGATACGGAGATGGCGACGAGGACCCCGACCGCAGCGTTTGCTATGGCCAAAGCCTTTCTGCCCTTGATGAGGTGATAGGTTAGAAGGGTGGGCAGGGCGAGGAGGACGTAGCCCTCGTGAATGAGGATGGCGACTGCGGTCAAAAGTGGGGAGATGCCGGCGGAGAACAGGGATAGGAGCAGGATAAGGTAAAGGTATATGTCCGTACGTCCGACGTCGTCCCCTACGTGCAGGACGGTGGCCGGGGAGAGGAGGAAGAGGAGTAGGAGGTACCTCAAGAGAGGGTTCCCCTTGCCCTCCCTGCGAACGAAAAGGTGGAAGAGGACGATGAAAATCTCAAAGGCGACGGTGTAGGTTATGAGGATCACGGTACGGTCGGGATGGATACCGAGGAGGTGGAAGAGGGTTCCAATTAGGCCCCGCCGTACGAACCCGTTACGGTAGGAGAGTAGGTAAGGCACCCTTACCCAATCGCCAACGATAGGTTCCCCCCCCATCCAGTCCAGAAGGATAGACAGGCCGTAAATGAGATTGGCGAAGAGGAGGTACCCCAAGAGGCCGTACAAGGGGGGATTCTAAGTCAGGAGGTCTGATAGCCTAACCTTAGCTCCCTCCCATATTTCAATCTCGTCCTTCCAGTCAAGCACCTCCCACCTCTTCGGATCCTCTGCTATCACCACTACCTTCCCCTTCGTCAATATCCATATCACCCTCTTAACCCCAAACCCCAACAGGTCCTCTATCTTTCGCTTCATATACTCCATAAAACCCTCCCCC
>WGAN01000088.1 GCA_015494805.1 Caldifarciminota bacterium | reverse complement strand
TGAAGGAGCGTTTCAGGAACTCCTCGTAGGAGGGTATGCCGTACTTCTTCATCTGGTGGTAGATGTTGGAGTTCTCAATCCACTCGTCCGTGGGCTTCCATTCAACGGGGAAACTCAGCACCTTCATAGGGGATATTTTAAGCCGGGAGGGGAGGATGGTAGGCGGTACGATGTTGGGTTATTAAGCAAAGGGGATAGGGGACGGTGGGAATAACGAGGATGAGTAAAGGATGTTGCAAGAAGTTGGAAGATTGATTAGAATTTCACGTATTCTTGGTATATAGTTATTCAACCTCATATAAATTACTAACATAAATGACCTCTACCAATTACCCTTTACATTTTTGACGCACAGGATGGTTAAAATTCGTAATAGAAATGAACACAAATATTAGCAAAATGTAAAGAAGAAATTTCTAAAATCCGTAATTCAGCTCCGAGGCGTTCGCCAACCCCCTGGCGAAAGGCCTGATACCCCGTCACCTTCACCTATAGATTACCCTCCACGCAGAAGGAAAAAGCTATGGGACTTCTCAAGGGGATACTTAAACGCTTCGCCTTGCCCATCGCCATAAACATCGTAGTAGTGGCCGTAATATTCCCTGCTCTGGCTTTCGTTGAACCCCTGCTGCAGAAGAGACTCTTTGACGTCAGCTTATACTACAGAGACTTCAAGGGCTTTATTTTAGTCTTCGCCCTCTTCGTCCTCCTCTCCATCGCTGGCATCGTTCTGGAGTACCTCTATACCCTCTTATACACCAAGTTTGAGAACGGGGTGCGGTACCACATCCTCGGTAAGCTCCTCCGGCACTACTACCTCCTACCGTACGAAGATATAGTCAAATCGGGGCCGGGATACTACCTAAGTCGCATATACGAGGAGCCTCAAGAGGTCGTAATATCAACCCTGTCATTGATGTTCAGGCTCATAAGTGCCGTCGTATCCTCCGCCGCCCGCCTGATAGTCATGTTCCTCCTATCCCCGATAGCCACCCTCGTTGTTATACCCCTCGCCCTGCTATCCTTCATCATCACGCGGAGGTTCGGGGGGAGGCTGGGAGAGGTTTCAAAGGAGAGGATGGAAAGGGAGGCACGGTTGCGCTCCTCCCTCACAGATGCTCTCAAGTCCTACGCCTTCGTTAAGGTCTTCAACCTCGTAGGGTGGGCGACAGGTTACGTCCTCAAAAACGCCCTTGGCTTCCTCAACACCCTGTACGAGTTTCAAAAGGTCAGGGAGGGGTACGTCCTCATCAACCGCCTTGGGAGCATGAGCGTCCAGGTGGCCTTCATAGGTCTGAACGTCTATCTCCTCCTACTTGGCAAGATAACCGTTGGGGACTTCTTTGGCTTTATGGCGGCCTTTTACCCCTTCTACTCCGCCCTTGGAAGCATAATTGAGGGCATTCCGCAGGTCTTGAGCCGGAAGGCACAACTGGAGAGGGTGGATAGCCTCTTAAACGTTGTCTCCGAAGGTGAGGATGGGGCCGGCGATGGAATAAGGCTTGAGGACGTCTCCTTCTCTTACGGCGACCGCAGGGTACTTGAGGGCGTAAGCTTGACCGTAAGGAAGGGGGAGAGGGTGCTTGTGGTGGGTCCGAACGGCTCCGGGAAGAGTACCCTACTTTTGATAATGGCCGGTCTCCTGAAGCCGGAGCGTGGTAGGGTTTCCCGGTGTAGGGAGGTCTCCTTTATGCCAAATTACGTTCCGGACGTACCGGTGGGGGAGTATTTGAATCTGGACGTTTTCAACCGGGAGGTACTCGCGAACCTCCTCAAACGGTTCCGCATAGCGACGGACAAACCCCCCTCCCAACTTTCGGCCGGACAGCTCAAGAAGTTCATCGTAGCCCTAACCCTATCGCGGGATGCCGACTGCTACCTCTTGGACGAGCCTTTTGAGAACGTGGATACCGAAAGCATTCCGGATGTTGCGGAGGCCGTACTCTCCCTTACGGAGGGGAAGGCTCTGGTGGTGGTTATGCACGGGAACGAGGGACTATGGAGGCGTTTTGAGAGAATTTTGGAGATAAAAGGGGGTAAGGCGTATGATGTATCTGATAGGCTTAACCGTCAGCGGCAAGGTGATTGACTCGGAAAGCGGCAGGCCCATGGCCTACGCCGTTGTAATCCTCCACAACCCGAAGGATACGTCCAAACTGACCGGCACATACACAGACGAGAAGGGGGTCTTCGTCCTCAAAAACATCAAAGCTGGCAGATACCTCATCTCCGCAGACTTCGTAGGCTACAGGAGGACCTTCATCGGCCCGGTTGAGGTAAAGAGGGACACCAACGTCGGCACCATCACCCTCTCTCCGCAGCCCATAAGGACAGAGGAGGTGGTCGTTGAGGCCACACCCCCCAAAGTACGGTACGAGGTGGATAGGAAGGTGATAACCCCCTCGGCGGATATAGTGAGCCGGGGAGGGAGTGCGGCGGACGCCTTGAGGGGTGTTCCGGGGGTGAAGGTGGACCCGCAGGGGAACGTGGAGATAAGGGGAAGCGACAGGTACATCCTCTTTGTGGATGGGAGGCCCACAAATATGACCCTCAAGGAGATACCGGCCTCGCAGGTTGAGAGGATAGAGGTCATAACCAACCCCTCTGCGGAGTACGACGCCGAAGGCAGCGCGATAATAAACGTAGTGATGAAGCGGAGGAGGGTAGCAGGGTACGGCTTCAGCCTTCAGGGGGTGGCGAACTCCTATCTCGGTGGTATGCTGAACGGTACTTTCGGCTTGAGTACGGGGAGGTTCCAGCCCTACATCCGGTTGAGGTTGATGAGATGGATAAACAGGCCCTTAGTTTATGGTGAGTACATCCTCGGAGGCGATACGGTCGCTATGATTGCAGAGGACGCCGTAAACGAGAACAGAACGGCCGGGGGAGAGGCAGGGTTCAGGTACCTTTTAACCGAGAAGGACCGGGTAAGTTTTG
>WGAN01000087.1 GCA_015494805.1 Caldifarciminota bacterium | reverse complement strand
CCGAGGTCGTCCACGTCTATCACCTTCACCAAGAGCTTGTCTCCTATCTTCACCTGACGGCGGAGTTCCTCCGGGGTAGTGCGCTTGAAGTCGTACTCCGATATGTGGAGGAGGGCCTCCTTCTTCCCTATCCGTACGAATACGCCGTAAGGCTCTATGCGGTAGACCTCACCTATGTACGTCTTGCCCACCTCAAGGTCCGCCGTTATCTCCTCAATCATATCCTTGGCCTTCTGGACGTCCTCGTAGGTCTTACCGTAGATGAAGACCGTACCGGTCTCGTCGTCTATGTCTATCTTGGTCTCCGTCTGGCCAATTATGGACCTTATGACCCTCCCGCCGGGGCCTATCACCTCTCCCACCTTGGAGGGGTCTATCTTGAGGGTGGCCACCTTGGGGGCGTACTCGGAGACCTTCTCCCTCGGCTTGGATATTACGCCGTTCATAAAGTCAAGGATCTTCATCCGGGCCTCCTTCGCCCTCTGGAGGGCGTCGGAGATCATAGGGAGGGTCAGGCCGTCTATCTTCAGGTCAAGCTGGATGGCGGTTATGCCCTTGGTGGTACCGGCTACCTTGAAGTCCATATCTCCGAAGAAGTCCTCCATCCCCTGTATGTCCGTCAGGAGGCGGTAGTCTCCCCCGTCCTCCGTAGTTATCAGGCCTATGGAGATGCCGGCCACGTGTTCCCTTATGGGGACGCCGGCGTCCATCAGGGAGAGCGACCCACCGCAGACGCTGGCCATGGAGGTTGAGCCGTTGGAGGAGAGTATGTCCGAGACCACCCTTATGGTGTAGGGGAAGGTGTCCTCGTCGGGTACGAGAGGCTCAAGGGCCCTCTCGGCGAGGTTCCCGTGGCCTATCTCCCGGCGACCCGGCCCCCTCATGGGCCTCACCTCGCCTACGGAGAAGGGCGGGAAGTTGTAATGGAGCATGAACCTCTTGAACTCCTCCACGTCCAGCTCCGTCATCATCTGCATGTCCTCGTGGGTGCCGAGGGTGGTGGAGACGAGGGCGAGGGTCTCACCGCGACCGAAGATGGCCGAGCCGTGTACCCGCGGCAGCACCCCCACCTCCGCCGAAAGGGGCCTTATCTCGTCAAGCGCCCTCCCGTCTATCCGCCTGTTGTTCTCAAGGACGTACTTCCGGAGGGTCTCCCTCTCCAGCTTGTATAGGATGTCCCCGATCTCAACCTCGCTGTCGGGGTACTTCTCGGCGAGGGCCTCTATCACCTCCTCCTTGAGCCTGTCAAGGGCCTCGTTCCTCTCCCCCTTCGTGCCGGCGAGCATAGCGTCCAAGAGGCGCCCCTTAACTAAGGCTATCACCTCCTCCTTGAGGCCTTCGGGGTAAGCGAGGAGGGTAGGCTCAAACTTCTCCTTACCGAAGTGTTCCCTAAGCTCCTCCTGTACGTTGGCGATCAGCTCTATCGGGTGCTGGGCGGTCTCCAACGCGGCGAGGAGGACGTCCTCCGGTACCTCCTTCCCCCCCAACTCTATCATGTGGAACTTCCCGCCCGGAGTCCCGGCCACGAGGAGGTCAAACTCCCCCTCCTCCACCTCCTCGTTCGTGGGGAATAGGATGAACTCCCCGTCCTTCCGGGTCATCCGCACCACCCCGATGGGACCGTTGAAGGGGATCTCGGAGAGGGTGAGGGCGACGGAGGAGGCTATGGCACCGAGGAAGTTGCCCTCGTACTCCATGTCGTAGGAGATGAGCATTACGGCCAGCTCAACGTCGTCCGTCATACCCTTGGGGAACAGGGGCCTTAGGGAGCGGTCTATGGCCCTGCCGTAGACGATCTCCTTCTCGCGGGGTTTCCCCTCACGCCTAAAGAAGCCCCCCGGTATCTTGCCGGCGGCGAAGGACTCCTCCCGGTACTCCACCAAGAGGGGTAAGAAGTCCTTCTTGTTCTTGGGGTCGGCTTTCCGGTAGGTGGCGGCGGCCAGGACCACCGTGTCCCCCATCCTCACGAGGGCGGAGCCGGCCGCCTGTTTGACCCAGTGATCCGCAGGCTCTATTACGAGGAGCCTACCGTTGAAGTTAAGCTCGTACCGCTTCCTCATATCACTTCACATCTCTTAGACCGAGGGTCTTTATCACCCGGACGTACCTCCTGTAATCTGTGCGCTTGAGGTACCGCATCAGCTTCTTCCGCTTCTCAACGAGCTTGAGGAGGCCGTAGCGGGTATGCACGTCCTTCCTGTGACGCTTCACATGCTCGGTGAGGTGCTTTATCCTCTGGGTCAGGAGGGCTATCTGCACCTCCGGGGAACCCGTATCCTTCTCGTGCCTCATGAAGGCCTTCGCTATCTCTTCCTTCTCCGGCCTGAAAACCATAGGCGGGGATTATACTG
>WGAN01000086.1 GCA_015494805.1 Caldifarciminota bacterium | reverse complement strand
TCCGCTATCAGAACCTTCTCCGAATCCGTGAATATCCAAACCACCTTCTCAACCCCACTCCTCAACAGATCCTCAACCTTCCCGCTTATGTAGGCCATCTCGTTCTCAACATCGCCGTGCGTATCAACCTCAACTACCAACACGGGCGGTATGTCTATGTACCTCCTGCTCCTTAACTTGTCCTTTACGTCCTCGTACCTGAAGACAGCGATGTCCAAGTTCCTCCATCCTCCCTCTATCAGATAGCCTAACTCCCCACCCGAAACGACGTACCTCCCCTTCAGTTTCTCCCTTAGAAAGGCTCCCAGAAGTATCACCAGCCTGCCGTGCAGAAAGCTCGCTCCCATGACCTCCTCCGGTTGTTTTTTCCCCTCAAGGACGTCTCTATAGCCACGGTAATAGATGGGCTTTCCATCAACCACCTCGTAGGTCAGGAGTCTCAAGAGCTTCTCCCTTCGTCCCTCCTCATCTCTATTTTCAACGGCTCCGGACTTTTCGGCTACGGCTACCCCCATACCACCCCTTATTTTAAGGCCGATTTACCTTCTACGCAGGACCTCCGAATACACCTTCAGATGCTCACCAACGAAGCGATGGGGGTCGGAGAACCGCTTCGCATAAGCGATGAGCCTATCAGGTGGGAATGGAGATGAAAGGGCTTTCTCCACGCCCTCCCTGACCTCCTCCGGCGTTAGACCTACCCTGTAAGATAGGCCCTCCGGGGCGGCCTCCTCCGGCACCTCGCGGGATACGACGACCGTCCTACCGCAAGCCATGGCCTCTATCACCACTATACCGAAGGTCTCGCTACGGGAGGGCAGGACGAATACGTCTATAGCGTTGTAGAAGCGGAGCATCCCTTCGCTATCAAGATCACCAAGGAATACGGCCCTGCACCCCACCTCTTCGCACATCTCCTTGGCCTTATCTATACCCGGCCCCCCACCCGCAAAAACCACCACCCATTCCTTCCCACGGGAGGCCTCAATCAGTAGGTCCTCCCCCTTCCTTCCGGTGAGGAGTCCCGCAAATCCCACCAACACCTCCCCCTTAGGGAGACCCAGAGCCTCCCGCGCCTCCTCCCTCGGCATCGGATGAAACCGGGAGGTATCTATAAGCGGGTATATGACCTTCGTGGGTTTTGGGATATGGAACAGGGTTTGAACCTCTTCCCTAATCTTATCGCTCAAGAAGAGTACGTAATCGGCCCTATCTATTGAAGCCCTGTAGGTCTCGTAGGCCCTCCTTTTGAGCCTCTCGTTCGGTGCGAACTTGTAGAAGTGGATAGACGGGAAGGTTATGACGAGGGGGACCTCGTCGCTCTTCAGATGTGGGGTCATAACGTGATGGGGAGAATGGGAATGTACCACATAGGGTTTGAAATCTCTTAGGACACTATCCCCCCCAGTCTTCCAGAACCACTCCCTATCTATGCGTAGAGTCGGATTGCGGAGCCAGTATAGGGGTAGGAGGTACTTGTTCGGGGCGCCGTAGAGGGTTATCCCTTTCCACTTTCTCCTCCAGAACCGGGCGTTCTCCCCCCATACGGCCACCTCGTGGCCCGCATCCTTGAGGCCCAAGGCCAGGTCTCGGATGTAGGTGGCTACACCCCCCGTCCCCTTCCCCCCCATCTCCTTGGTGAAGTACCCGAAGAGGAGGACCCGCATCAACCGAACCTTCCGGTGATGTAATCCTCCGTCAGCTTGTTCTTTGGACGTGTGAAGAGTTCGGCCGTGGGAGCGAACTCTATGAGGTTGCCGCTGTGGAAGAAGGCCGTGTAGTCGGATATGCGGGCGGCCTGGTGCATACTGTGGGTGACCAAGACGACGGTTATGCTCTTGGAGAGCTCCTTCATCAGGGTCTCTATGCGGGCCGTCCCCACCGGGTCTATGGCACTCGTAGGCTCGTCAAAGAGGAGGACCTCCGGCTCAACGGCCAAGGCCCGTGCTATACAGAGTCGCTGCTGCTGTCCCCCGGAGAGGGAGTAGGCGTGGTCGTGGAGCCTGTCCTTCACCTCGTCCCAGAGGGCGGCCTTCCGCAGGGCGTCCTCCACCTTCTCGTCTAAGATGGACTTCTTCTTTATCCCCCTGATCTTGAGGCCGAAGGCAACGTTCTCGTAAATGGACTTGGGGAAGGGGTTGGGCTTCTGGAAGACCATCCCCACCTTACTGCGGAGGGCTATGACGTCGTAGTCCTTACTTAGGATGTTCTCGCCGTCAAGGAGGACCTCCCCCTCCGCCCTCGCCCCCTCTATGGTCTCGTATATGCGGTTCAGGACCCGTACGAAGGTGGTCTTTCCGCACCCGGAGGGTCCGATTAT
>WGAN01000085.1 GCA_015494805.1 Caldifarciminota bacterium | reverse complement strand
AGGATGGACCGAAGGTCCGTCCATACTTCAAAGATGGGAATTCGGGGGTGTCTGCGTATCCGTCAGACATCTCGTAATCCAGTATTGAGCCGATGGAGGGATAAACTGAAGTCCGTTTGCATCTTCAAAACTTCACGAAATCACAGGGGGTTCTCAACAGTCGCGCTTCAGTACCCCCATTAACGAATTTTGATCTTCGGGAGATTGAAACCGATTTTTGTTGAAGTACGGGATGAAATTGACGGAGATCCCCAATCCGGGTTTAAAATTTTTTAGCTAGATCCTCGGAGACTGCATTACACCATCCACCAGACACATCGTAATCGCCCTGTGAATTTTGACGTCGCACCTTTACATCAATTTTTAGGCAAATTTTGACTATATCAAACTATAAACCCACAAAAATTTTTTATTACAACATCCGACCTCGCCGTGCATTCCAAGATAGGGTACGGCATCCCCCGTTGGAGACCTGACGGGAGAGGCGGTCCTCCTCTAAGGGTTTGGAATCCGAGTATTACACTGATAGAACGTACTCCAGAAGACCAAAATCGGACTTTGGTACTCGCATTTCGGAAATCCGTAGCCTGACTTCAACGTTGTTGTAATCTCCATTACGGATTTTACCCATCCTATGCTTTGAAAATGTGAGGTGTTCCGGATTCAGGATCTTGGTAATGGCGACGGGGAACTTTATGCCGGCGGCTTATCGGAAACGGAAGCGACGTCGCCCTCTAAGGTTCCTCAACCAAGGAGATCTCCGCCCCCAGATCCCTCATCTTCCTTACGAAGTTTTCGTACCCCCTCGCCAGGTGGTGGTACCCCCCTACGGAGGTCTCCCCCTCGGCTCGCAACCCCGCCAGAACGAGGGCGGCCGTCCCACGGAGGTCCGAACCCATAACGGGCGCCCCGGTCAGCCGCTCAACCCCTTTCACCACGGCGTACCCGTCCCCCACGTCTATGCTGGCCCCAAGCCTCATCAACTCGTAGGCGTGCTTGAACCTGTCGGGATATATCCCCTCCCGGATTATGCTGACGCCCTTCGCCACGGTCATAAGAGCCATATAGAGGGGCTGGACATCGGTCGGGAATCCGGGATACGGGGCGGTCTCCACGTCCCTGCCGCTCAACCTCCCCGAAGGCCTTACCACTATCCTGTCCCCCTCAACCGTTAGCCTCGCCCCGGCCTCTTTGAGTTTGTTTAATACGGCCGTCAGATGGCCGGGGACGGCATCCGAGACCTCTACCTCCCCGTCTGTTATAAGGCCGGCTATGACGAAGGTGGCCGCCTCTATCCTGTCCGGTATGACGGAGTAGGAGTCGCACCCTGTCAGGAAGCCGTCCCTACCCCTCCCCTTTACCAGTATGCGGTCCGTCCCCTCTCCCTCTATCTCCGCACCGCACCTCTTCAGGAAACGGGCGACGTCCACCACCTCCGGCTCTATGGCGGCGTTCTCTATGGTCGTCTCCCCTTCGGCGAGGATGGCAGTCGTCATGGTGTGGATGGTGGCCCCTACGGACTTCCTCTCAAAGGTGATGGTGGTACCCTTCAGGCCGTTAGGCGCCTCGGCTATGACGTAGCCGTACTCCACCCTGACCTTCGCCCCCATAGCCTGGAGGGCGTGGATGTGGAAGTTTATCGGCCTCGGCCCGAACGAACAACCGCCTGGGAGGGCTACCCTCGCCCTACCGAAACGGGCCAAGAGGGGGCCGAGGACGTAGATGGAGGCCCTCATCCGGCTCACGTACTCGTAGGGAGCCTCCCAGGTCTTGAGGGAGTCCGTGGATACGGCGACCTCTCCTTCCCTCTCCTCCACCTCCGCCCCGATCTCCTTGAGGAGACCCAACATCGTCTCCACATCGGCCACCTTGGGGACGTTGGCGATAGAGACCTTACCCTTGACGACTATGGTGGCGGGGAGTATGGCCAGGGCGGCGTTCTTGGCCCCGCTCACCCTTACCTTGCCCTTGAGGGGTCTGCCTCCTCGGAGCTTAAGGAAGGACAAAGTGGGCCGTGCAGGGATCGAACCTGCGACCCCCGGATTAAAAATCCGGTGCTCTACCAACTGAGCTAACGGCCCACTGAAGTGTGTATTATACGGCCGTAATAACCTACTTCCGGCTGCCGAATATCCCCCTACCTATCCGTAAGACGTTGGCTCCCTCCAAGAGGGCGTACCTCCAGTCCTCCGTCATCCCCGCCGAAATCTTTGGAAGCCCGTTCCTCTCGGCTATCTCCCGCAGCAGGGCGAAGGCCCTCCGGCTCCTCCTCTCTTCAACCGGATAGGGTCCCACCGTCATAACCCCGACCAAATTGAGGTTGGGCAGTCCCCTGACGTAGGATATGAGGGAGTCGGCCTCCTCCGGCTTGACACCGTGTTTTTGAGGCTCACCGGAGGTATTCACCTCAACGAACACCTCCAAAGGGTGCGTTAGCCTCTTGGAGAGGGCCTCGGCTATCTCCCTCCGGTCTATGCTCTGGATGACGTTGAAGAGCCTTATGGCCTTGTTGGCCTTGTTCCTCTGGAGGTGACCTATCAGGTGCCAGACTACGTCCGGCTTCCCGACCAAGGGAACCTTCTGGGCTGCCTCCTGTACCCTGTTCTCACCGAAGTGCCTGCATCCCTCCTCGTAGGCCCGGAGAATCCTATCAACCTCCACCCCCTTACTCACGGCCACCACCAGAACCTCGTCCTTCCTGCCGATCCTATCCAAAAACTCCCTGACCTCCGCCGCAAACTCCCTACACCGTACCACCTCCTATTCTACCCCCGTTCCCTCAAGCGTTTCCTCCTCTCCTCCTGCAGTAGGTTGTGGGCCAGACGGGTGGGTAGGGTCATCTTGCGGTGAAGCAACCTCCTTACGAGGTCAAGGGAGGTCTTTACGGATACCATATGGCCGGGGGATACGAAGAGGAGGCCCTTACCCCTACCCTTCCTTATGACCCAACCTATGTGTTCCCCGTTGAGGTACAGGGGCTTGAAGCCGTAGGGTTCCGGTTCCTCGTACTCGCCGACCAGCCTGGACTTCGCTACCCCTATAGCCGGAACGTTCAAGTAGACGCCGAAGTGAGAGGCTATGCCCAACTTCCTCGGATGGGCTATCCCCTGACCGTCTATGAGAGAAACCTCCGGCTTCACCTTCAGGCTCCTGTAGGCTTTTACGAGGAGGGGCAGCTCCCTGTAGGCGAGGAAGGTAGGGATGTAGGGGAAGGTCACCTCGTCCTCTACGACGGCGCTATCCACGACCTTGCCAGTGAGGAGGTCAAGGACGACGAAGGCACCGAGACCCTGCGTGGGCGTCTTCCATATGTTCATAAAGGTCAGGTCTCCTCCCCCTACGTACCTCACCCTTAGGGGGTCAAAGGCGTCCTTTAGGACCACCTTGGAGGCAAGTCTGATCTGCTGGGCCTTGAGCTTACTGACATCTACGGCCAAGGGGATATTTTAACGGGGCCATCGGCCTCCCAATGGACTTACGGGGGACGTCTGCCCGGAAACCTGACGTTGGAAGTGTTGAAATTAACGGTACCGGGACGGAGACTCACCTCCACCGAGGGGGTATTCGGGACTTCTTTGGCTGGCTCACTTTTCGGGGTATTTATAGGCAAGTGATACACATCGCCCATAGTATGTGAATCGTTGGCACGACCCCGATCCGATCAAACCGAAGCCCAAAGGCCCATATGGGTCCCTTTCAAAAATTGTAAGTCAGACTTTGGGAAATTGATATCCAAACTTCAAGAAATCGTAAGTTTTACTTTAAAATTCTTTCAATCCCCGTTGAAGATTTTTCACAACGTCCTAATGCGGCCTGTACGGATTTTAGTGCTTACGATACGGTGAATTTCGTCTTAACGGATTCTCGGGGGCAACAATTGAAAGCGGGATCATCCTATCAGCAGAACAGGAAGATTTTGCCCATTTTTACTAATTATACACAAAATTCCCAAGGTTTGAACACATCTGGAGGTCATCGTTCCGTTGCCCCTTCTCCGACTCTACCGCTCACCGCTCTTAGAATTGATAGGTGATGCTGCTCCTTATCGCTCTGGACTACCAGAGCCTGAAAAAGGCCTACGAGAAGTCCTATCTGTACGAGGCCAAGGGCCGCTACGCCGACGCCATAAAGGCCTTGATGCCCGTATACGAGGCCTACCCCAACGCGTACACCCCCAACCTCCGCCTCGGATGGCTCTACTACCTAGCCCACAAGTACGCTAACTCGGAGTATCACTACAAGAAGGCCATAAAGGCCGCCCCCTACGCCGTTGAGCCGCTCCTCGGCCTATCCCTCCCCTACATGGCCCAAGAGAGGTGGAAGGACGTAGAGAGCCTGATGAACAAGGTCCTGGGGAAGGACTACTACAACTACTACGGCAACCTTAGGCTGTGCTACGCCCTAAGGCACCTGCGGAAGTACTCCCAGGCCGAAAAGGTGGCCCGGAAGATGCTGGCCCTGTACCCAACGGATGTGGCCTTCCTCAACGAGCTGGCCCTCGCCTTGTACTATCGGGGGAAGAAGAAGGAGGCAATGGCTATATTCGCGGACGTACTCGTACTGGATCCGGACAACCCCACAGCGAGGAGGTTCCTGAAATGATCCTGCTGGTCGCTGCCATCAACTGGAAGTTGGGAGGGCTTACGAGCCTTTCCCTCTCCTACCTCTCCGACGGGTGGGGGAGGGGGCTGGCGGCCGGAGCCGTCCTGGATCTGAAACGTCCCCTTGTCGGTATATCCCTTCTCTCTTACCGGACACGTTCGGATCTCTTCAACCAAATGGATCTTACCTTCACCTACAGGTCCTCTCCAAAGGGGGGCGTGATCTACGCCTTCGGGGGACACTACATCCTTAGCGATTACCCCTTCTCAAACAACACCCTCGTACTCTTCGGTGGTTTCGGGGATTACTCCTACTTCTCCTCCTTTGAGGCTGGGGCCGCCTACTCCATGTACGGTGGGGACCTCTCCTACGGTGTGCTTCAGGTCTCGGTTAGTGCGGGCCGATTTGTGGGTTCAAAGGTATGGTTTGAGGCCTTCGCCATCCTATCGCAGGTGTCCGATACCTTGAAGTTCCATCTATCAAGCCCCGTCTTCCCTTCCTTCGGTGCCACCTTCAGGCTCCTTACGGGACGTTTTAAACCCTACGTAGGGGCGTGGTTAGGCAGACAGTTCCTCGCCGTGAAGTGGTACGGTCTGATAGTTTCCAACTACCCCTTCGTGTATGAAGGGGGCGCCCTACTCGGTCTGCTCGTGGATGTGGGGAACCTCCGTCCCGGCATTCACTTGACCTACGACAGGCTGCGGGATCCCATCTACAGGCAAGCCTCGTCCCGGATCGGACTGTCCTTAAGCGTCTCCCCCGCTCCTTCCTTATAATAGATGACGATGGGAGATAGGCTAACGAAACTGGCCATCAGCGACGAGGGTTTCATCTTTGACCCCGAAACGGGGAACTCCTACACCACCAACCCCACAGGCCTCCTGATCCTGCGGATGCTCAAGGAGGGGAAGGGCGAGGAGGAGATAGTCAAGGCCCTTACGGAGGAGTTTGGGGCCGAAGAGGAGGAGGCCCGACGGGACCTGTACGACTTCCTTGAGCAGCTTAGGGCTTACGGTCTAGTGGAGGGAGTATGATAAGGGTAGCCGTATCGGGTATAAACGCCGTAGATAACCCCGGACCGGGGGTCGGTATAGCCAAGGGCATAAGGGAGAGCGGCCTTGAGGTTGAGATATACGGCCTCGCGTACGACTCCATGGATCCGGGCATATATATGAAGTGGCTCTTCTCCCGCAGTTTCATCATACCCTACCCCTCCGAGGGGGAGGAGGTCTTCCTCCAGAGGCTCCTGTACATAAAGCACAACTACGGCCTTGACGTCCTCGTCTCCGCTTTGGACGCGGAGCTGCCTCTCCTGATAAAGGCAGCGGACCGCCTTCAGACCTACGGCATCAGAACCTTCCTTCCAACCTACGAGCAGTTCAAGTTGAGGGCCAAAGACCGCCTACCAGAGGTCGCCGAGAGGATAGGGGTTAAGGTGCCGGAGACGAGGGTGGTCTCCTCCTACGAAGAGCTGGTGAAGGCCACCAACGACCTCGGCTTCCCCGTGATGGTCAAGGGGATATTCTACAAGGCCAAGAGGGCCTACAACGTAGGGGAAGCGACCGCCCACTTCAACGAGATAGTTAGCGAGTGGGGTTATCCGGTGATAGTGCAGAAGGTCGTACAGGGTGAGGAGATGAACGTCGTAGGCCTCGGCGACGGCGAAGGCGGCCACTACGGCCTCGTAGCCATAAAGAAGCTGTGGATAACCAGCCTCGGAAAGATATGGACGGGCGTCACCGTCCACAACGAGAACCTCCTGAAGGCCACGGAGAGGTTCGTAGGAGAGTTCAAGTGGAGGGGAGGTTTTGAGTTTGAGTGCATAGTGTCCGGGGAGGACATATACCTCATAGAGATCAACCCCCGTTTCCCCGCCTGGGTGTACTTCTCGGCAGGGGTAGGGGTGAACCTACCGGCCCGCCTCCTGAAGGCTGCCCTCGGCCTTGACGTTGAGAGGGACTGGGATTACGAGGCGGGTAAGCTCTACGTGCGCTATACCGACGACCTGGTCGCTGATATGGCCATGTTTCAGAGCATAGTCCTGAAAGGGGAGGTATGAGATGGCTCGCAGGTACGAGAAACCCGTAATACACCGCCTCCATGTGGGACACACCAACAAGTTCGGCTTTGCGTCCCCCTACGGGGCGAAGGTCAGAAAGAGCATAGACGGTGTCCCCATAGAGGAGCTGGTGAGCCGGTTCGGCTCCCCCCTCTTCGTCTTCTCGGAGAGGAGGCTAAGGCAGAAGTTCAGGGAGGTGAAGAACGCTTTCACCCTCCGCTACCCCCACGTTGAGCTTTCCTGGTCCTACAAGACGAACTATCTGGACGCCATAGTCGCCATCCTCCACAGCGAGGGGGCCACGGCCGAAGTCGTATCGGAGTTTGAGTACGAGAAGGCCCGGAGGATGGGGATACCCGGTTCCAAGATCATATACAACGGCCCCTACAAGCCCATAGACTCCCTTAGGGTGGCCGTCTCGGAGGGCGCCCGCATAAACATAGACACCTTTGAGGAGATAGCAGACTTGGAGAGGGTGGCCGACGAAGTGGGGAAACGCCCCAAGGTCGCCATAAGGGTAAATATGGACACGGGCATATACCCCCGTTGGAGCAGGTTCGGTTTCAACTACGAGAGCGGTCAGGCGTGGGACGCCGTAAAGCGGATAGCCCTCGGCGGGAAGCTGGACCTCGTCGGACTGCACTGCCACATAGGGACCTTCATACTCAAGCCGGAGGCCTACGAGATAGAGACCCGCAAGTTGGTTGAACTCGCCTACCGCATAGAGGACGAGTTCGGCTTCAAGATAGAGTACATAGACGTCGGAGGGGGCTTCCCATCTCGGAACAGGCTCAAGGGTATATACCTCCCTCCCGAAGTGGCCGTACCGCCCATAGAGGAGTACGCCGAGAGGATAACGACGGCCCTCCTCAACAACCTGCGACCGGGGGACTACCCCCTGCTCATCTTGGAGAGCGGGAGGGCGATAGTGGATGAGGCCGGCTTCCTCATAACCACCGTCCACGCAACTAAAAGGCTTCCCGACGGTCGCAGGGGGTACGTCCTTGACGCGGGGGTAAATATACTCTTTACGGCCTTCTGGTATCACTTCAACGTTGAGGTGGATAGAGAGGTTTCGGGAGGAGCCGAGCCGTGCGTACTGTACGGTCCCCTGTGTATGAACATAGACGTCGTGGAGGACAGGGCGCACCTACCACCCTTACCCCGTGGGACCCGCCTGATCCTCTCCCCCGTCGGGGCCTACAACGTCACCCAGTGGATGCAGTTCATCCGCTACCGGCCGGCCGTCGTCCTTATAGGTGAGAACGGGGAGGTGGACCTCATCAGGGAGGCGGAGGACATTAGCGACATCGTCTCGCGCGAGAGGGTACCGGAGAGGCTCAAACCCAAGAGTTGAGGGACGTATATACCGCCATACTCCGGGCCTACTCCGGGATCTTCTTCAACCCCTCCGTACGCTTCGGGGGTATCCTCCTCCTCCTGACCTTCCTGAACCCCAACATGGGGATCGCCGGCCTGGTTTCCGTACTCTCGGCCTACGCCTTCGCCAGGGTGGTAGGCTTCAGGGAGCGGTTCCTCCGCCTGGACTACTACATCTACAACCCCCTCCTCGTAGGTCTGGCCCTGGGGTACCTCTTCCGGATCGGACCCTTGAGCTTCCCCTTCTTCATCCTCGCCGGGGTCCTGACTTTCCTCCTGACCTACTCCCTCTCCAACTTCTCCTGGTACTACCTCCGCCTTCCCGTCTTGAGCCTACCCTTCGTCATCGCCGTACTCCTCCTCTACCTCGCCTCCCTGCGATTTACCAACCTCTTTGTCCTTAGCCTCTACCCCAAACCGGTACCCACCCTCCCCTTCCAGCTTCCCCTACCGGTTGAGGGGTTCTTCCGCAGTCTGGGGGCGATAGTGTTCTCGCCTTACGTGATCAGCGGGGCCGTCATCTTCGTCTCCCTCCTCGCAGTCTCTCGCATCCTCGCCCTTCTGGCCGTCCTCGGCTACACCGTTGGCGTCGTAACCCAGGCCCTCCTCGTCGGCTCGCTCTACCAAGCCGTGGGGGACCTCTCCGCCTTCAACTACATCCTCATCGCCATGGCCGTAGGTGGGGTCTTCCTGATACCGTCCCCCCGCAGCTACGCATTCGCCCTCCTCTCCGTAGCCCTCTCCGTCCCCATCGTTGAGGGGGTAAAAACCTTCTGGGAGGCCTACGGCCTTCCCGCCTTCGCCCTCCCCTTCAACCTAACCGTCCTTCTGCTCCTGTACGTCCTCCTCGTGGCCGGCTACGGATACGTCACCCTCTGGTACAGGGGGACACCGGAGAGGACGCTTGACGGCTATCTGACCTACACCCGCCGCTTCCCTTACACCGGTCGGGAGATAGCCCTCCCCTTCGCCGGGGAGTGGACGGTGTGGCAGGCCTTTGACGGGGAGTGGACCCACAGGGGGCCGTGGAGATACGCTTACGATTTCGTGATAGCCGATCCGGAGGGACGGACCTTCCGGGGGGACGGCTCCCGCCTGACCGACTACTACGCCTTCGGTAAGCCCGTACTCTCCCCCGTGGACGGGGTCGTGGTTGAGGTTGCAGACGGCTTAGAGGACAACCCACCCGGTCAGGCCGACAGGGAGAACAACTACGGCAACTACGTCCTACTGTGGGATTATAGGGGGTTCTACGTCCTCGTAGCCCACCTCAAGAAAGGGAGCGTCAGGGTCAAGGCGGGGGACAGGGTACTGCGGGGGAGCCTCCTCGGCCAGTGCGGCAACTCCGGGTACTCCCCCCAACCCCACATCCACATCCACGTTCAGGCCTCACCCAAGGTGGGATCCCCCACCCTCCCCTTCAAGTTCGTATCCTACGTCTCCTCCGGCAGATTTTTGGACGTCGGACTCCCGGAGGTATCCGAGAGGGTGGAGCCGGTATATCCGAGCAAGGCCCTCCTGAACCGCTTCAACCTCCTGATAGACCAGCGTATGCTCTTCAAGGTACGGGAGAAGGGGAGGGAGTACGACCTCGCCTGTACGGTGAAGATGGACTCCTACGGGTACTTCTACCTGACGGACGGCAAGACCCGCCTCTACTTCGGCATAAACAACTCCACCTTCTACTTCTACAACCTGACGGGGGACGCCTCCTCACCCCTACGCTACTTCCTCCTCGCCGTCCCCAAGTTGCCCCTGATAGACAGGCCCGGCCTATCGTGGGGTGACGCCCTACCCTTTTTATCCCTCCCACCTCTCCTAAGGAGCTTCTACCTCCTCCTCTCCTCCTTCAAACACGACCTCCTCTCCGTAAGGACCTCCCTCCACCTGACGCCGGAGGGAAAGGTTAAGGGAAAAGCGGCCCTCCCCGGAGGCCCTATAGAGGTTGAGGCCAGCGTGGCCCCCGACCTCTTCTACGACCTCGTACGGTTCGGGGACGTCGTCTTAGAGAGGAAGGAGTTGGGCTGGGAGGGGCTTCGGTAATTCCCAACCTTCGGCGGTAGAATTGCATCTCATGAGGAAGATACTACCTTTAGCGGGTGTGGCCATACTCGGTGTAGTGGTCGGCATCGTCCTGACGGCCAAGTCCAACCTGATGCTACACCTCGGCGCCGTTCCTCCCAAGGCCGACACATCCACCTACTCCGTAAAGGAGACCCCCTCCGGCACCTACATAACCATCCCCTCCTTCGCAGACATAGCCCAGAAGGTCCTCCCCGCCGTCGTCAGCATAGAGGCCGAGGGCAAACAGGTGGTAAACCTACCCGTAGACCCCTTCTTTGAGTTCTTCTTCGGCCCCCAGCAGAGGATAAGGAAGACCCGAAGCCTCGGCTCCGGCTTTATCTTTAAACGCAAGGGAGACACCTACTACGTCCTGACCAACAACCACGTCATCCGTGGGATGGACGAGATAAAGGTGAAGATGAGCGACGGAACCACCTTTGAGAAGGTGGAGGTGGTGGGTACGGACTCGGCCACCGACATAGCCGTCCTCAAGTTCAAGAGCAAGGACAAACTCCCCGTAGTGAAGTTGGGGGACTCCGACAAACTCCGCGTGGGGGACTGGGTGATGGCCATAGGCTCCCCCTTCGGCTTCTCCTCCACCGTCACCGTCGGGGTCATAAGCGCCAAGCACAGGTCCCTCGGTGGCATCCCGGAGGCTCCGAGCATACAGGACTTCCTCCAGACCGACGCCGCCATAAACCCCGGAAACTCCGGTGGCCCCCTCGTCAACGTTAAAGGTGAGGTCGTTGGCATAAACACGGCCATAGTGAGTCCCACGGGGGCCTACTCCGGCATCGGCTTCGCCGTACCCATAAATCTGGCAAAGAAGGTGGCGGAGCAGCTCATAGAGCATGGCAAGGTCTCCCGCGGGTACCTCGGCATAATCATGCAGAACGTGGATGAGAACCTCGCCAAGGCCATAGGCCTAAAGAAGCCGGAGGGCGTGATAATAGCTGAGGTGGTGAAAGGTTCCCCGGCGGACAAGGCCGGACTCAAGGAGGGGGACGTCATAGTTGAGGTGGATGGGAGGAAGATAAAGAACGCCCTCACCCTGCGGGCCATCATCCAGAGCAAGCTCCCCGGCGAGAAGGTGAAGATAAAGGTCTTCCGTAAGGGGAAGTATAAGACCATAACCGTGAAGCTCGGCTCTCTGGAGAGCCGTACGGCCTTCATATCCGGAGGCAAGGTCCTGGTGGACGAGAAGGTGGGAATAGTGGCCGCCTACGAGGACGGTAAGGTGGTGGTGAAGGAGGTTAAGCCCAACACCCCCGCCGCGAGGATAGGCCAGATACAGCCCGGAGACGTTATCCTCAAGGTGAACGACCGCCCCATCCGGAACATCAAGGACCTGAAGGAGGCCTTAGACGAGGCCAAGAGGAAGGGTTCCGTACTGATGCTCCTGCAGAGCAAGGAGGGCTTCAAGAAGTGGATCGGCTTCAACCTGTAGCGTACAAGCCCGACAGGGAGGCCATACTGAAGGCCATCACCGGAAAGGACGTCGTCATACTGGCAGGGGGGCCCTCGCGGGAGCGGGAGATCAGCTTCCGCTCCGCCCTCAACGTCCAGAGGGCCCTCCGCGCCCTCGGTATAAACGCCCCCATAATAGACTTTACGGAGGAGAACGTCAGACACCTCGCCCAGCAGCCCCCCGACTTAGCCGTCGTTATGATGCACGGGAGACCGGGGGAGGACGGGGTGGTTCAGGGCTTCCTTGAGGCCCTCGGCGTTAGGTACACGGGGGCGAGGCTGACGGGGAGCGTCCTCGGCATAGACAAGTACGCCTTCAAGCGGTTCGTCTCCGCCGCCGGTATAAAGGTACCTCCATTTTTTCTTGTAAAAAGTGAAAGAGATTTGGAAAATGTTAAAAATTTTGCCGAAAAGGTGGGTTATCCTGTAATAATAAAACCGAGGGCGGAGGGGTCCTCCGTGGGGACGTACGTCGTAGAGGGACCGGGGGAGTTGGAGGTGAAACTGCGGGAGAACCTCCGGGAGTTCGGACACACCCTCGTTGAGAAGTTCGTCCGGGGCAGGGAGGTGACCGTCGGCGTCCTCGGCACGGGCGAGAGGGCCTTCCCCCTCCCCGTCCTTGAGCTAAGGGTGAAGAGGCGTAGGTTCTACGACTACGTTGCCAAATACACGGAGGGGGAGACGGAGTTCGTCCTACCCGCCGAGCTGCCGGAGGAGACCTACAGGGAGGTCCAGGAGATAGCCCGCAGGGTGCATATAGAGACGGAGTGCCGTGGGTTCTCAAGGACGGACTTCATAGTCTCGGAAGACGGCACCCCCTACGTCCTTGAGCTGAACACCATACCGGGGATGACGGAGCTTTCCGACCTGCCGGCCGAGGCCCGGCACATCGGCCTCACCTACGAGGAGGTCGTCTTATACATCCTTGAGTCTGCCCTGATATGAGGTTTCACCCTTAGATTTCCGGGTATGGAGAAGCTTACCTTTTCGGCGAAGGAGGGGTGGCTCCGTATAAAGTTCGTTCTGACCGTTGAAGATGGTAAAGTAAAGGACGTGGAGTACAGCGCCTCACGCTGTAAAACGCTCAAAGGCGTAGCCGACGCTGTGGCGGATGCCCTAAGGGGGGCGGAGGTGGGGGAGATCAAGTATAGGGTAAAGGAGGCCCTATCGGGCCTTTCCCTACCGAAGAACAGGGAGAACCGCAGACTCCTTATCCTGCGCGCCTTCGGTTTAGATGGGTAAGCACACCCTACGGAAAGAGGAGATACTCCGCCATCGGAAGGAGATAAGGTGGGCCTTCAAGAACTCCCGTACGGTCCTATCAACGGATTACTTCGTCCTACGTTTCGCCCCTTACGGTGATAGGAAGGTCCTCTTCGCCGTTGAAAGGAAGGTGAGGAAGGCCGTGAGGAGGAACAGGATAAAGAGAAAACTCCGTGAGCTTTACCGCAGAAACAAAGAGAGATTTCCCATCGGTATCTGGATCTTCATAGGGAAGGACAGGCTGGCAGAGCTAAAAGGGGAGCCACCGGTGGATTGGGAGAGAATAAAGAGGGTGGCGGAAAACACGGAACCGCGAGAGCTCTCCGATTCGGGCTCCCACCGTAGTCTATGACCTACCGAAGGGATAACGAATTAGACACGATATAAACAAAAAAAGCAGGTAGCGCGGGGAAGTGAGGCGACGAAATCCTCGGGCTATTGGAACCGCTCGGCTCAACCCCTTGCGGGGCTTACACCTGCGGCCCATCTACCGGGTAGTCTCCCCGGGCCCTTACTCCAGAGTCCGAAGACTCTGGATGGGACGCCTTATCTTGGGGT
>WGAN01000084.1 GCA_015494805.1 Caldifarciminota bacterium | reverse complement strand
CCTTCGCCTTCTCCCCCGTTATGGAGTACGTCCTCTTCCGCCTCCCCGATGGCCGCACGGTAGTTTTCTCGGCGGAGGCCCTGGACAGGATAAGGGAGACCCTCGGATGGGAGGGGGAGGTGATAGGCAGGAAGAAGGGGACGGAGTTTGAGGGGGAGAAGTTCCAGCACCCCCTGTTTAAGGACAGGGTATCCCCCGGCATCCTCGCCGACTTCGTCTCGGCGGAGGAAGGCTCCGGGATAGTGCATATAGCCCCCGGCCACGGTAAGGAGGACTACGAGGTGGGCAGGGCCTACGGCCTTGAGGTCTTCTCACCCGTGGACGAGAGGGGGAACTTCACGAAGGAGGCGGACGAGCAGACCGCCCATCCCCTTAATGTCGCTGGTTTGAGCATAGAGGAGGGGGGAGAGAGGGCGATAGGGAGGTTGAAGGAACTCGGCACCTTCGTAAAGCTCGGTAAGATACGCCACAGCTACCCCCACGACTGGAGGTACAAGAAACCCCTCATATTCCGGGCCACGAGCCAGTGGTTCCTATCTCTGGATCACAAGGCTTTACGAGAGAGGGCCTTGAAGGCTATACTGAACGATGTCAAATGGCATCCTCCGGAGAGCATAAACCGCATATACGCCTCCGTGAAGGAGAGGCCGGACTGGGTACTCTCCCGCCAGAGGGCGTGGGGGGTCTTCATACCGGCGGTGAAGTGTGAAGACTGCGGGTGGGAGGCCCTGGTGCCGGAGGTGATGCACAGACTCGCCGAGGACATAAGGGCGGGGAATAGCGACGCCTGGCTCGCCGAACCGTTGGACAGGTACCTCCCCGAAGGCTTCAAGTGTGAGAAGTGCGGGGGGACGCGCTTTTCCAAGAGGTACGACATACTTGACGTCTGGTTTGACTCAGGCTCAACCTGTATAACCGTTCTGAAGGGCCGTAATATCGGCTACCCGGCCGACGTTTACCTTGAAGGGTGGGACCAGCACCGGGGGTGGTTCAACGCCTCCCTGATGGTGGGGATGGCGCACGAAGGTAAGGCCCCCTACCGGACGGTCATCACCCACGGCTTCGTTTTGGACGAGGAGGGGAGGGCCATGTCCAAGTCCCTCGGAAACGTCGTAAGCCCCAACGAGGTCATAGACAAGTACGGGGCGGACGTCCTCCGGCTGTGGGTGGCCTCCGTTGAGTACACCCAGGACGTACGTATAGGGGAGGAGATACTGAAGAGGGTCGTAGACGCCTACCGCAAGATAAGGAACACCTTCCGCTACCTCCTCTCCAACCTCTACGATTTCACCGATCCCCTGCCCCTTGAGGAGATGCTCCCCTCCGACAGGTGGGCCTTGTCCCGGCTCTACGGGGTTATGGAGGAGGCGAAGAGGCTGTACGAGGCCTACGAGTTCAACAGACTTTACAGGCTCCTCTACAACTACGTCGTGGACCTCTCCTCCTTCTACTTTGAGTCCCTGAAGGACCGCCTCTACACGTGGGCGCCGCAGGGTAGGGGGAGGAGGTCCGCCCAGACCGCCCTCTACTACATCCTCCGGGAGCTTCTCCTCGCCTTCTCCCCCATAATCCCCCACACCACCGAGGAGGCCTGGGAGTACGCCCCCATCAAGGACAAGCCGGAGAGCATCGCCCTCGCCCTGTGGGAGGACCTGCCCAAGGAGTTTAAGGACGAGGCCCTGGAGAGGGACTTCGCCCTACTCTTAAACATGCGAGAGGAGGTCTATCCCGCCCTTGAGGTCCTCCGCAGGGACCGCAAGCTGATAGGCCAGAACCTTGACGCCCGCATAGAGGTCAAACCGAAGGGGGAGTACGGGCGGCTCCTTGAGAGGTACCTCCCCTACCTGAAGGAAATCTTCGGCGTCTCCCAGTTCGTAATCTCCGGCGAGCCGGAGGGGGACGAGAAGGTGGACGGGGAGTACGGCCTCTGGGCGGTCAGCCACGCCAAGGGAAACAAGTGTCCGAGGTGCTGGATGTGGTGGGAGGACCTTCCGGAGGGTGAGGTCTGTCCGAAGTGCGCCGCCGCCCTGAAGGGGGAGGACTACGGCATCTGATGGTAGACCACATAACCTTCTTCAAGGACCTCCGCCACAACCTCGCGAAGGACATCCTGATACTCGCGGGGCCGGAGCAGTACCCGGCGCGGGCCATAGTCAGAACCTACGCCGAGCATCTCGGAGCCACCCCACGGACCGTCTGGATCGCCGGCAGGGGCATAGGGGAGGTAATTGAGGAGATCCTAAGGTACACCGGGGCGGCCATGTTTGAAAGGTACGTCGCCTGGGTGCGCTTCCTCCCCACCGACAAGGCCGTAATCCGCACCACCAACACCCTCCTGAAGCACCTCTCCGGTGTAAGGGGGGTGGTTATATCCGTGTACGAGGACGCCAAGCGCTTCTCCTCCCTCAACTCGGAGAGGGTCCTCCTCGTAAATATGCGGCCCCTTAAACAGAGGGAGTTTGAGGCCTGGGTACTGAAGAGGTTCCGGGTAGAGGGGGAGAAGGTGCCGACGCTCAAGAAACGGCCGGACCTCAAGGCCATACTCCTTGAGTCCCTCCCTACGGACCTTACGGAGGCGGAGTTGGAGCTTAAGAAACTCCTCCTCTACTCCGACCAGCCCACAAGGGAGGCCCTGAACCTCCTCTGGAGCGTTGAGGACGTACGGATTTACGAGATAAGCAAGAGGATACAGGAGGGGGACAGGAAGGGGGCGGTGGAGCTGGTGGTGAAGGTGCAGGAGGCGGGAGGCGACCCGGCGAAGGTCCTCTCCCAGCTCGTAAGGGATATGACCAACCTATCCTACGTCAAGTTGAACCTCCCTCCGCCCTTCGTGGCAAAGAGGTACGAGAGCTACGTCCGTAAGGCCCTTGGCACCGTCGCCCAGAGGATAACCGCCGGCGAGCTGCGGGACATCCTTGAGGAGCTGAAGAGGGCGGAGTTCATGTTCCGAACGGTGTTGAGGGAGGGGTCCCGCTGGGCCTACCTGAAGGCTCTGGTCTGGAAGATGGCGGGGGCCTTTATGGAGGTGCCCCGTGAGCAGAAGGTTCGCCGTAGTTAGACTCTCCGCCCTCGGCGACCTCGTCCTGGTATCCCCGGCCCTTGAGTACCTCTCCGGGAAGGGGGAGGTCCTCCTCCTCACCTACGGACACTTCGCCCCCCTGTACGAGGGGGACCCGCGGGTGAGCCGCATCCTCACCGTTCCCCGTAGGCCCTCCCTACCTACCCTCGCCTCCCTGACGGATAGACTAACCGGGATGGGTGTTGAGATCCTCTTTGACCTCCAGGTCAAGCCCATAACCCTCCTCCTGTCCCACCTCCTCAAGGGGAGAGGGGTACCTACAGTGAGGACGGAGAAGAGGAGCCTGAAGAGGAGACTCCACGCCTGGTTGGGCCTGCCCCTGCCCTACGAGTACGTCCCCCACCTCCACCTAAGGGCCGTAGCCCGATACTTCGGGGAGTCCCCACCCCCCATAAAACCCCGTTTGAACCCTGTCTCTTATACACATCT
>WGAN01000083.1 GCA_015494805.1 Caldifarciminota bacterium | reverse complement strand
GCCCACCACTCCGCCAGGAGTAGGACCTTCTCCTTCACCTCCGGCCTTTTGAGGAGAAGGAGGGCAGCGATGTTCCCATCTACGGAGAGGTCGTATATCTCCCCAACGTTGAGGGTGGAGAGGTCGTACTCCTTCCTCTCCGTCCGGAGACGGGCTATCTCCTTTATGGCCTCCCTGACGCTCACAGGATGTCTATGCTTATCGGCTCTATGCTCTTCTTTATGCCGAGGATCTCGTACCTCTCGTCTATCCTGTCCAAGATCCTCTCAAGGGCGGAGTCTAAGTATTGGGAGCCGTTGGCGACGAGGACGTATACGACGGTGGCCAGCTGCCACTTGTCGTGGTTGTCTATCTCGGAGAAGGCGGCGTTGAACTCCCGCGATATGGCCCTAAGGCGATGGATGTACTTCCGCTTCTCCTTCAGCGACCTCACAAAAGGTAAATGCACCTCAACGATGAGGATACCGAGCATGCTCCCCTTGCCCGAAGCTACTTGGTTTGCCCTCCTCCCTGCTCTTCGGGTTGGGGTTGGGCCGTGGTATCGGGTTGGGCTGGGGTTTCACTCGCGGTTGGCTTCTGACTCTCGCTCTTAGCCGCCGGAACCTCCGGAACCTCGTCAAACTCACCGTACCACCACCTCTGTACGTAGGTGGTCGGCAGATGCACCCTGTGGCAGGCCTTGCAGTTCTCCACGTAGAGGGAGGACAAGACCTGACGGAGGATCTTCTTGCTGGGTACCCTCTTGTGGGCCTCCTTGTCCAAATCGCTCACCAACTCGGCTATGGTAGGGGTGGTAAAGAGATAGGGATCCGTCTCGTGGCATTTGGTGCAGAGGCTCTGGTTGTAGTTGAACCTCTTCACGAACCTCTGGACGCTCTTACGGAGCTGCATACGGGAGCCTTTGTCTATGCTGCGGAGGATGGTGTAGAGGTCCCTCTGAAGCTCCCTCTTGAATATCCTGTACCTCATCTTCCGGCGGGTGATGGGGTCCCGTACCATGAAGGTAGCCATGTTCATCCGTAGGTCCCGCGTGTGCCAGTAGTACCGGGCATACACCCTCGGTATCTCCGTTATATGGCAGGCCCTGCAGGAGTACTCTATCTTCTTGATGAGGGCCTTCGCCCTTTCGCTTATCTTCGGGGATTCCCCTATGGGTTTTGGCTTCCCCTTACCTTCGGCCTTCTCCGCCTTCGTGGTATCCGTGGAGTCCTTTATGAAGCCCAGCTCCTTACCCAGCTCCTTAACGTCGTCTAAGAGGAAGCGATCTTTCCATTCGGGTACGAGGTCGGCGATGAACTCGTAATAATCCTTGAACAGGAAGTAGGAAACTTCGGCGTCCTCTTTATGGATATTTATGGCACCGAGGTCTACGATGAGGTCGTAGAAGCGACGGCCAAGGGTATCCATATAGGCCGGATAGACCTTCGCCCTCTTGGCTATGGGGGGATAGTACTTGTCAAGGCTCTTGGGGGGTAGCTCGTAGGTGTAAGGACCCGCCTTGAACTCCGGCAGACCACCCTTCTTCCCCTCGGCCTGTTGCTCTCCTCCCTGGGCGGGTTGGGCCTCTTCCCCCTGCGGTGGGGGAGTTTCCGGTGGGGTCTCCTGGGGTTGAGGTTGGGGCATCTCCGACTCCAGAGACTCGCTGGCAGACTGGGGTTTCGGCTCTCCCTGGGCCAGTAGGATAGCCCCTCCGGTTATCAGGACGGATAAAATCCCTATACCAAGAAATCTACGCATAGGCCGTTAGTATAAGGGAGTCCGGGGGCTACCTTTCGGTCGTAAGATAGACGAAGAACGGCGCCCCCAGGATGCTCATTATTATGCCGACCGGCGGGTCTATGCCGAGGAAGAGGCGACCGGTCCCGTCGGAGAGTAGGACGAGGGAGCTTCCCACCACGCCGGAGAGGAGGTAGAAGGCCTTCCCCTCCCTTATGCCGAGGCCCCGGAGGATGTGGGCGGACATTATCCCGACGAAGCCTATGACCCCGACGAAGGCGGTCACGAAGGCCACTAATACGGCGCTGACGACGGTCGCCCTTAGGACGGCGATGCGGGGGTCGTATCCGAGAGCGAGAGCCTCTACTTCACCGAGGGAGACGGCGTCCATCTCCCTGTCGTAGAGGGACAGGTATGCCAACCCTACGGCGGAGACGACGGACAGGAGGAGGATAAGGGGGAGGTCTCCGTACTCGTAGAACCTTCCGAGGGTCCCCCATAGGGCGTAGAAGGTGCGGGAGGCCTCCACCCCCGCCATCATAAACAGGAGGATGGCGACGGAGGAGAAGAACATACCCAGACCTATCCCCATCACCGGTACGAGGAGGCGGGACGTCCTCCGTACGGCGGCTACGAGGAGGATGCCGACGAGGGCGGAGCCGAGTAAGGCCCAGAGGAAGTCCAACTGCGGCATCCGGGTTATCTCGGCCAAAGCCACACCGAAGACGGCTCCCCCGGATATGCCGAGGATGTACCCGTCGGCGAGGGGGTTGTTGTAGACCCTCTGGAGGGCGGCCCCGGTGCTGCCGAGGACCATACCGGCGACGAGGCCGAGGAGGACCCTTATTCCCCGCAGGAGGAGGATGTGGAGGGAGAACACCCTCCCGGCTACCAGCTCAAAGAGTACGGCAAAGGCGAGGACGGAGAGGACGAGGAGCTTTCGGGAGGCCACGGGTCAGACGTAGGCTTCCCTTACGACGAGGGAACGGAGCATCCTGACGTCCCGCATGTACTTGGATACGGCGTACTCGTTTATGTATCCGTACCCCCCGAATATCTGGGTGGCCTTCTCCGTCATAAAGGTGGCGGCCTCCACCACCGGCCAGACGGCCGCTTTGAGGTCCGTCCCTTCCGTCAGCAGTAGAGCTTCGGCCGCCTTGAGCTTGGCGTACCCCTCGTTCAGGAACCGCCTTATCTCCTCGTACTCGTATATGGGTTTCCCGAAGGCCTTCCTCTCCTTGGCGTAAGATAGGGCGTCCCCGTAGGCCGCCAACCCCACCCCGACGGCCGCGGCGAGGTGGTAGAGGAGGAGCCTCTCCTCCGGCCTGCCAAGGGTGTCGCTCTGGGGGACGAACTCCCCGCGGTACCACCGTATTCCCCTCAAACCCACCGTCTGCACCTCCTCCCCCTCCAATATTCCGACCTTACCACCGTAATAGACCCTATCCTTCCCCATCGCCAACTTCCCCTCGTAGGCGGGTATATAGCCCTCCAGTCCCGCTTCCAACATAGCGAGGGAGACGCCCACCCGAAGGCCTATCGCCCCTTCGCCCTCGGCCAACCTGACGACGGCGGCCACCCTGACGGGTAAGGGGAGGGAGTTCATCTCGTCGGAAACCGCCCCCATCTCGGCCAAGCTCTCCATAACGGCCTCCGAGGTATCGGGGGAGTCGAGATCCAACACCCTGGGCTTCAGCTCCTTGAGGGCGAACTCTTCGTACAAGGCGAGGATGTCCCTATACTCCTCAAGCATAGTGGCTATTTTACTCCCGTAAGCCCGAAGTCGCCCGTTCAACGGGGCTATAATCCCCCTCTTATGAGCCTTGACGCCCTGTTGATGATGCTCTTCTCGTGGGGTGTCGTGACGGCGATGTTCGTCTGGAGTATGTATATGATCCTCTTCAAGGGGGAAGGTTGGGATGACGAAAGGTAAGGGAAGGAAGAAACGGAAGGGAAGCGCGGAGAAGGAGGGGAAGAAGAAACCCCTCCTGTTGGTGGAGTCTCCGACCAAAGCCCGCACCCTCGCCCAGTACCTCCACGGCAGGTTCGTCGTCCTCGCCAGCAAAGGCCACATAAAGGACCTCCCCCCGAAGGAGCTGGGGGTGGATCTGGAGACCTTTGAGCCGAAGTACGAGCTGATCCGGGGGAAGGGTAAGACCCTCGCCTTCATAAAGAAGGTCGCCAAGGAGAGCGAGTACATCCTGATAGGGAGCGACCCCGACCGCGAAGGTGAGGCCATAGCCCACCACCTCGCCGAGGAGCTGAAGAGGCTGAAGAAACCCATAAAGCGGGTCCTCTTCTACGAGATAACCCCGGAGGCCGTCCGGGAGGCCGTGGAGAACCCGACGGAGATAGACGAGAGGAAGGTGGAGGCCCAGAAGGCCCGCCGGGTCTTAGACCGGCTCGTCGGGTACCTCATCAGCCCCATCCTCTGGAAGAAGGTAAAGGGGTGGGGACTCTCCGCCGGGAGGGTACAGACGGCCGCCCTCCGCCTCATAGTTGAGAGGGAGAGGGAGATAAGGGCATTCAAACCCCAACCCTTCTGGCACATCTACGCCCACATGGAGGCGGGCTTCGTAGCCCGGACCGTTAAGGAGTTCAAGGACGAGGGGAAGGCGAAGGAGACCTACGAGAGGCTCAAGGGCAGGTCCTTCACCGTAGTGAAGTACGTCCGGAAGGAGGAGAAGAAGTCCCCCCCTCCTCCCCTCAAGACCTCAACCCTCCAGCAGGTGGCCAACAGCGTCCTCGGATTCTCGGCGGAGAAGACCATGCAGCTCGCCCAGAAGCTCTTTGAGGGGGTGGAGATAGACGGAAAGAGGGTGGGCCTCATAACCTACCACAGGACGGACTCAACCCGCCTCTCCCGGAAGGGGATAAACCTCCTGCGGAAGTACGTAAAGGAGAACTTCCCGGAGGAGTACCTGCCGGCGAGGGGGAGACCCTACGGCCGGGATAGGGGGAACGTACAGGGAGCGCACGAGGCCATAAGGCCCACCTACCCCGACATAACCCCCGAATCCCTTAAAGGTAAGATAGACGAGGATCTCGTTAAACTGTACGACATCATCTGGAGGAGGGCCGTAGCCAGTCAGATGGCCCCGCTGCGGTACGAGAGGCGGGAGGTGATACTTGAGGCCGACGGAGTGAAGTTCAAGGCGGAGGGGAGGAAGATAACCTTTGACGGGTGGTCCAGGGTGTGGCCCTACAACCTCAAGGAGGGGGAGGAGATACCCGACCTCAAGGAGGGGGACGTCCTGAAGGCGGAGAAGCTGGAACTGGTGAGGGACGAGACCAAACCCCCGCCGAGGTACACCCAGGCCAGCCTCGTGGAGACCCTGGAGAAACTCGGAATAGGGCGTCCGTCCACCTACGCCACCATAATCTCAACCCTCTTCAGGCGGAAGTACATCTACCGCCGCGGTAAGGCCCTCGCCCCGACGGAGAGGGGGGAGCAGGTCCTGGACGAACTCCTCAAGGACTTCCCGGACATATTTGAGTACGACTTCACGGCGAAGATGGAGGAGAAACTGGACCGCATAGAGGAGGGGGAGGAGAGCTACTCCCACCTCATAAGGGAGTTCTACGGGAACCTCAAGCCCAAACTGGAGAAGGCGAAGGGAGAGTGAAGCTCCTGGCCATCACGGTGGATACGGAGTGCGATAAGGGGCCGGGGTGGAGGGTCAGGTACCCCCTTAGCTTCAGGGGGGTGTACGAGGGTATAGGGGAGGTCCTCCAGCCCCTATTGGAGCGGTACGGCTTCCGGGCAACCTACTTAATCAGCCCGGAGGTGATGGAGGACAGTAGGAGCGTCTCCCTCCTCAAGGACACTGGCAGGGCGGGGGCGGAGCTGGGTACCCACCTCCACGGCGAGTTCATAGAGCCGGGCCGGAGGCCAGAGCCGGAGATAACGTCGGAGAGGGCCACGGACTACCCCCCCGATGTGGAGTGGGCCAAGCTCCGGAACCTTACCCGCCTCTTTACGGAGACCTTCGGCCACCGTCCCCTGTCCTACAGGGCGGGGAGGTTCGCCGCCTCCCTCCGCACCCTCCTGTACCTTGAGAGGTTGGGGTACCGGACAGACTCCTCCTTTACCCCCTTCTCCGTAGTATCCGGCGTAGACCACAGGCGGTCCCCAGTCTATCCCTACCGACCCTCCAGAGCCGACCCCTACACCCCCGGAGAGCTGGACATCTACGAGGTCCCCATAACCGTCTATCCGAGGAACAGGTACCTCTACCGCTTCGCCTCAAGGTTCCCCATCCGGAGGGTGAGGAGGTGGTTGAGGAGGAGGTTCGGGACGGTCTGGTTGAGGCCAACGGTGTCGGGTTTAGAGGACGTAGCGTGGCTAACCCGGAAGATGGAGGAGGTAATGGGGGAGAGGGTGGTCCTCGTGATGATGTTTCACAACGTGGAGCTGGTGCCGGGGATGAGTCCTTACGACTCTGACCTCGTCAGGAGGAACCTCACTGACACCCTCTCATTCCTCGCCGACCGGGGCTATTCGCCCGTAACACTGTCCGAGGTCCCTACCGTCCTCCCCTGATCACTGGCCGGTGTACTGTCTCACCACCTTCTCCACTATCTGCGGGGACGTCATAGCCCCGACGTGCTTCTTGCCGTTTATGAAGAAGGTAGGGGTCCCCTGTACCCCCAGCTTGAAGCCGAGGCGGAAGTCCTCCTCAACTATCTTCTTCCCCTTACCCGACTCAACGCACTTCTTTATGCTCCGAACGGTCTTCTCGTCAAAGCGGGCTATCCACGTCCAGTCAAACGGTTCACGGGCGGAGTGTTGCTCCATTATGCTTATGACCTCTGGGACGTACTTACGGGGGGTGCAGGCGAGGACCTCCGCCTTCAACTGGGAGTTGGGATGGATCGTCCTCAAGGGGAACCAACGGAGATAGACGGCGACGTCGGGCCTGCTCTGGGCGAACTCAAAGAGGTTGTGGTGGGTGGCACGGCAGTAGGGACAGTCCGGATCCGTAAACATCACTATCACCACGGGGGCGTCCTCGTTGCCTATGATGGGCTTCCTCCCCTCCGTAAGAGTCTTCACGTCCACCTGCTGCGAAACGAGAAGTAAAAGCATAGGCCACTATTTTAAAGGTGCCTCCGGATTACGTGTAGTTCCTCCAGCCGTCGACCCAGTCCCAGTCGTCGGAGCGGAGGAGCCTGGCCATCTTGACGAGGTTGGCACCGAGGGTACGGGCGTCCTCGTAGGCCTCCGATTTGCGGGTGTCGTCCCACCGCCGCAGGAGATAGACCGCCCCCATCGGGGGGATGGCGAACCCCATATGCGTCAGGGTTGCCATCAGGGTTGAGGCTACGTTCATGGCTCCCCCCTCCTCCCCCACGACCACCACACCCCCCACCTTCCCCCTCATCATAAACGCACCCATGTTCTCAAGGGAGGTCATCCTCTCAAGGAGGACCTTCAGAAGGGCCGAGGGG
>WGAN01000082.1 GCA_015494805.1 Caldifarciminota bacterium | reverse complement strand
TCGCTTTTCGTGGTTTCTTCCTCCTTGAGAGGCTTAGACTTTCCAAGGGGATTTCTCCCTTCTCCCTTCAGCAACGATTACGATGGTATGGCAGGGCCGCTCTCCAGCCCAACCGTAATCCTCTATTCTCCGTGTAAACGCGAAACTACTGCCATCAACCTGATCAAGATCTCAAGGGATGTTGATGACTTCTCCCGAAGGGTGGGACCGGGGAACATCAAACCTATGAGGGCTAAGGGTGGCAAGTTCTACAGTATCCGGCTTAGACTCCACTGGCGACCTGGGATTGAGGTCAGGGGAAACGTAGTCGTTCTGATGAAGATAGGAAGCAGGGAGAACTTCTATAGGGACTTCCCTTGAATAGGACCCCAACGGCAAAGTTGTCTGCGGCGAGGTTGCACACTTACAGCCACATAGTGTCCCATTTCAAAGGATGAATTTCCTTCCGCTCGCCTACGCCCAAGGGTATTTACGGTGGGATCCTTGCTATCCCCTACAGTGCCGTTGGGTTTATCCGTACTCCGGGACTCTCCCATCCTCCACCGGACGTACGAGGGCCTCCACGGATTGCCGCGGAGGTTCGGGTATCGCTTTCCCCGGTATAATTGCCGGTTATGTTTCAGATAACGCTTGAGGACATATCCGGTGAGAGTGCCGTGGAGCGCGATTGGGACGTTGCCATCGTCGGTGGAGGGCCAGCCGGTCTGACGGCCGCCCTTTACGCCGGTAGGTCAATGCTGAAGACCGTCGTTTTTGAGAAACTCTCTATAGGTGGCCAAATATCCGTGACAGACGACGTGGACAACTACCCCGGCATAGAGCGGATAAAGGGGCCGGAGCTGGCTAAGAGGATAGAGGAACACGCCAAGAAGTTCGGAGCGAAGATAGTCTTCGCAGAGGTGACCCGCATAAGGAAGGAGGGGGAGGGTAAGTTCGTCCTTGAGACCACCGAGGGCGAGTTCAGGGCGAAGGCCGTCATATGGGCCACCGGTGCCGAGCCGAGGAAACTCGGTGTTCCCGGAGAGAAGGAGTTTACGGGCAGAGGGGTGTCCTACTGTGCCGTGTGCGACGGCCCCTTCTTCAAGGGCAAGGAGGTGGCCGTGATAGGGGGAGGGGACTCCGCCTTCACCGAGGGTCTGTACCTGACCAACATCGTCAAGAAGGTCTATCTCATCCACCGCAGGGAACAGTTTAGGGCGCAGAAGATATACGTTGAGCAGATGAAGGCGAAGCCCAACGTTGAGTTCCTCCTCAACAAGGTGGTCGTTGAGTTCGTGGGGGACAAGATGCTCAAGGGCCTTAGGTTAAGGGACACCAAGACGGGGGAGGAGAGTTTCCTTGAGGTGGCCGCCGCCTTCGTCTATATCGGTCTAAGGCCCATGAACGACATCGTTAAGGACTACGTAGATCTTGACGAGAGGGGCTTCGCCCTCGTAGGTGAGGACACCAAGACCAAAACTCCCGGCCTCTTCGTCGCGGGAGACGGGAGGGTCAAACCCCTTAGGCAGGTGGTTACGGCCGTGGCGGACGGTGCCGTGGCGGCCATGATGGCGGACGAGTACATAAGGGAGATAGAGGCTGGTGGAAGTTGAAGCTCTTCATCACTGGGAAGCCGGGCGTAGGGAAGACGACTTTAGTCAAGAGGCTGTACTCCTTGGCCCCGGAGAGGTTCAGGGGTTTCTGGACGGAGGAGATCAGGGAGAGGGGCAGGAGAGTGGGCTTTAAGGTCATAACGACGGAGGGGAGGGAGGGCATACTCGCCCATGTTGATATAGACTCTCCCCACAGGGTGGGGAAGTACGGGGTTGATGTGAGGGGGTTTGAGGAGGTGGTCCTACCCCTTCTTGAGTCCTGCCTGCCCCTCTGCCCGAAGGTCGTACTTGTGGACGAGATAGGGAAGATGGAACTCTTCAGTGAGAGGTTCGTCAAGGTAGTTGAGGATATAGTCTTCCGAAGGAACATAAGGGTGCTGGCCACCGTTCCAATAAAGGACGTCCATCCCCTCGTCAGGAGGATAAGGAGGACCTTCCGCCCCATCCTGATAACCCTTGAAAACCGGGAAGCCCTCTTACACGACCTGGCGGAGAGGCTAAGGATGAGCCTTCCAGCCGATTCCTAAGGCGTCCGACGGTCTCAAAGGGGTTGGCATCTCCTGTGTTTTAAAATTTATGATAATATCCGTATTTCGTAATTTTTTAAAGATTGATGGAAGTCCGAGTATCAGATCGGTTGAGATGACGGTTTGATGGGAGGTCCTCTCCCTTAGAATCCCTGCTCATGAGGAGACTCCTCGGTGCCGCCCTGATGGCGGCCGTCATCCTCGCCGGATGTGGGAAGGGCAAGAAAGGCGGCGGTACGGTTTACGACATCACCGTCCGTACCATTGATGGCCAGTTGATCCGCCTCTCCGACTACAAGGGGAAGGTCATAATCGTTGATTTCTGGGCTACGTGGTGTAAGCCCTGCCGGAAGTCCATACCCGACTTCAACCGCCTTAAAGAGGAGTTCGGGGACGACCTCTTCATCCTTGGGCTGTCCAAAGATGAGTCGCCAGAGGACGTAAAGGCCTTTATGAGGGAGATACCCATAAACTACCCCGTCGCCATGGCGACCCGAAAGTTGGAGGAGAGGTTCGGGGGTATCCTCGGCCTGCCTACGGCCTTCCTGATAGACCGAAACGGACGGATAGTCAAGAAGTTCCTCGGCTACAGACCCTACAGGGTGTGGAAGGAGAACGTTGAGAACCTCCTGAAGTAATCCCCCTTAAACTCAACGCCTTGGTGTTCCCTTTTAAGGTTTTAGATAGATACGTCCTCAAGAGTACGGTCAAGCCCTTCCTTGGGGCTTTGGCCGTTACCACCATGATACTTCTCCTTGACAGGGTCTTTGACCTGATGGACCTCGTTATAAAGAAGGGCGTCCCCCTTGACATAGTTGGCCTCGTTCTGGCCTACTCCCTCCCCTTCATCCTGTCTATGACCATTCCTATGTCAGTATTCGTCGGCTCCCTCGTCGCCTTTGGC
>WGAN01000081.1 GCA_015494805.1 Caldifarciminota bacterium | reverse complement strand
TACCGACGACGTACGTCCTCTTCAAAGGACTCTTTGGCCAGTACAACAACCCCGCCTACGTAAAGGTAGGTGATGAGCCGAGGTGGAGGACCGAGGACTACTCCGCAGCGTTCATAAGGAACTTCCTCAAGGGCAGGATCAGGCTCAACGTTCTCTACGCCCACTCGTGGATGGACTTCAGGAGCAGGTTCAGAAGCGGGGTAATAAAGGATTCGGTAACGGGCGAGTTTGTGGATATGAGGAGTAGATTTACCAACACTACGGACCTGATGGGTGCATCAATAAACGTCTGGAAGAGCCTGAAAGCGTACTACGTCCAGAGCTCCACGGATTATGACCTGTCCAAAATCTTCGGTTCCGCCCTATCAGGGACGTTTAACACCTCCCGCACCATGACCGGAGCAATACTGTCGTTAAAGTACGGTGGGTTTGAGATGATATACGACAGCGTATATAACTTCTCATCCCTCGTGAGCTTTTATAGTCGGTACTTCGGTGTATCCGGCTTCCTGCAGGGTAAGAAAGAGACGGATAGGATGCTTCTCTACGCAGGAGGTAGGCTAACCCTCGCCCTGTCAAGATCTGGACCGGGCAAGTTCTCGTACGAGTTAAAGAAACTCCTGCCCACGTTCAGACTGAAGTTCAAGTACTTCACGGGCGAAAACGAGGCTTACAGGTTCACACTTTCAACCGCGTACCAGTACACGCTCCCTTTCTTTCCCATGAGCAGCATAACCGTCTTTCCCTCGTCCTACTTCAGAGACTACCCTTACGGTGGTGTGATAACTTTCGGAAGGGAGAACCTTTACAGGTTCGTAGTAACCGAGCTGGAGGTATATGCGGGAATGTTCTCACCGTACTTTTTCTACAACTGGGGAACGGACGAATGGGGGGAACCGTCTGCAGAAACTTTTCTCAAGCATTCGGTGAAGGCGATCGCACTTTCCTATGGCTTTGATCTCACGGTTACGGATAGGTCAAAGGATAACTTCAGGGTATCCGCCACGGTGGGAAGGAGCAGGTTTGTAAGGGGTATGGGTGGGGCCTCCCCATGGGAGAGGAGGTACGCCCTGTCTCTATCCCTGCCTTACCTGACCATCATATTTTCCGATGGTCTCCCGTCCTATGGGTGGTATTACAGATGCGATAAGTGGGAACCCTTACCCGGAGGTAGATATCAGTGCGTAAAGTACGTTTTGGAGTATTCCTTCAATCGCTCAACACCCACGCTTATGGTGGGTAGCGGTAAGGGGTGGGAGTACAGGGGTTTCAAGGTCAAGGCCGGTGTGGGGAACTTCCTATTCTTCTTCAACCGCCTCATATCAACGACGAAAGCTGACCCGACGGCGGTATATCTCATTTACCCCGTGGCCTACCTGTACGTCGTAAAGGAGTGGTAGGCAGCCGTAGGGAGTATGTTAAGGCGGGATGGAGCCCGAATTATACCGTCAAGTTATATGCGTTTTTGAAAAGGTTGCAAGCCGTTTCCCGCCGTATAATACCGGAGATTATGGCAGAGAAACCCGTATATAAGCGTGGCGGAGGATTTCTCCTTGAGGAGACTCCGGTTCAGGAGGCTTACACGCCGGAGGACTTCACGGACGAGCAGAAGATGCTGGCCCAGACGGCCGACGAGTTCATGGAGAAGGACGTCCTGCCCAACACGGACCGCATAGAGGCCCAGGACTTTGAGCTCCTCCGCTCCCTGATGAGGAAGGCCGGAGAGTTAGGACTCCTGGCTGCCGACGTACCGGAGAAGTACGGAGGCCTTGAGCTGGACAAGGTGTCCTCAATGCTCATAGCCGAGAAGATGTCCAAGCAGGGGTCCTTCAGCGTGACGTGGGGCGCCCACACAGGCATAGGGACCCTGCCCATAGTCTTCTTCGGGACGGAGGAGCAGAAGCAGAAATACCTGCCCGGACTGGCTACGGGAGAGCTGATAGGGGCGTACGCCCTGACCGAACCCAACGCCGGAACGGACGCCATGAACATAAAGACCAAGGCCACCCTCTCCGACGACGGGAAGTACTACGTCCTCAACGGCAACAAGCAGTTCATAACCAACACCGCCATAGCAGACGTCTTTACCGTCTTCGCCAAGGTGGACGGCGAGAAGTTCACGGCCTTCATAGTGGAGCGGGACACCCCCGGTCTGGAGTTCGGGGCGGAGGAGAAGAAGATGGGGATAAAGGGGTCCTCAACCCGCGCCATAACCCTTGAGAACGTGAAGGTCCCCGTTGAGAACGTCCTCGGTGAGATAGGCAAGGGACACCACATAGCCTTCGGTATCCTCAACATAGGCCGCTACAAGCTGGGGGTGGGGGCCGTCGGTGCCGCCAAGTACGCTCTCCAGACGGCCGTGAAGTATGCCAAGGAGAGGGTTCAGTTCGGCCAGCCCATAGCCAACTTCGGCCTGATAAGGGAGAAGATAGCCAACATGACCCTTCGCCTCTTCGTGGCGGAGTCCATGGTCTATCGCCTCGCCGGTCTCTTGGACGAGGCCGTCAAGGAGCTGGACCCGGAGGCCCCGGACTATCCAAAGAGGGCGTGGGACACCGTCGCCGAGTACGCCGTTGAGAGCTCCATCGTCAAGGTCTTCGGCTCCGAGATGTTGGACTACGTCGTGGACGAGACGGTACAGATATTCGGAGGGTACGGCTACATAGCCGAGTACCCCGCCGAGAGGTTCTACAGGGACTCCCGCATAAACAGGATATTTGAGGGTACCAACGAGATAAACCGCCTCCTGATACCGGGGATGCTCGTCCGCAGGGCCGAGAAGGGCCTAATACCCCTCGTCCCCGTCGCCGCTAAGGTAGCGAAGGAGACCCTAACGCTTATGCCCACTATGCTGCCGAGGCCGGAGGGACCCCTATCCGAACCCAAGTTCGCCCTCCAGATGGCCAAGAGGATGGCCCTTACCATAGCCGCCATAACCGCCGACAAGTTCAGGGAGAGGATAAGGGACGAGCAGGAGGTCCTCGGTGGCCTCGCCGACATCGTCATCGCCGTCTATGGACTTGAGAGCGCCCTCCTGCGGGCCTTAAAGAGCGGGGACTCCCTGATGGCCTCAATGGTTGAACTTTACGCCTACGATGCCATCAAGTACATAGAGAGGCGGGCCTACGACTTCCTGCCGTACATGGCCGAGGGGGACGAGCTTAAGGCTCTGGTCTCCATGGTGCGCAAGCTCGCCAGGCCCTTCACACCGCCCAACGCCGTTATAATACGCCGTAGCATAGCCGAGAAGGTGATAGAGGGCGAGAAGTACCCTTTCACGGACTGAAGAGATGAACAGACCGTGGTACAGGTTTTACGATGAGGGGGTACCCCGGAGCATAGACTACCCGGAGGTACCCCTCCCGCAGTTGGTTGAGGAGAAGGCGAAGGAGTACGCGAAGAACGTCGCCATACACTTCATGAAGACCGACATAACCTACGAGGAGTTCCAGAAGGCCATAGACCGCCTCGCCACCGCCTTTTACGACCTTGGCATCCGCAAGGGGGACAGGGTCTCCGTGATGCTCCCCAACTCCCCCCAGTTCATGATCTCCTACTACGCCCTCCTCAAACTCGGAGCCATAGTCGTCCAGACCAACCCCCTGTACATGCCCTACGAGTTGGAGCATATCCTCAAGGACTCCGGCGCCGAGACCATAATAACCCTCGCTGTCCTGAGTCCGAAGGTGGAGGAGGTGAGCAAGAAGGTCCCCCTCAAGAGGGTGATATACACCTCCCTCGCCGAGTACATGCCCACCCTCCTCGGCCTCGGCTACAAACTCCGGATGAGAATAAAGGGCCTGCCCACGGGCATACCCAAGGGGAAGGGGATATACGCCTTTCAGGACCTCCTGAAGTACCCTCCGAACCCCCCGAAGGTGGCCATAGATCCCAAGGAGGACGTCGCCCTCTTCCAGTACACTGGCGGTACGACCGGTTTCCCCAAGGCCGTAATGCTGACCCACTACAACCTGGTCGTCAACGCGTACCAGACCATCCACTGGTTCCCCAAGCTGGAGTGGGGTAAGGAGACCGTACTCGCCGTCCTTCCCTTCTTCCACGTCTACGGTATGACGGTGGCCATGAACTTCTCCACCCTGACAGGCTCCAAGATCATCCTCGTCCCCCACTTCAACGTGCGACAGGTGGTCAAGCTCATAGAGAAGCACCGCGTCACCCTCTTCCCCGGAGCGCCCAAGATATACATAGACATCATCCATATGCCTGATATTGAGAAGTACGATCTCTCCTCCATAAAGGCCTGTATATCCGGGTCCGCCCCCCTGCCGGTGAAGGTGAAGGAGGAGTTTGAGAGGCTAACCGGGGCGAAGCTCTTTGAGGGGTACGGCCTCTCCGAGGCTTCTCCCGTGACCCACGCCAACCCCATCCACGGCTTAAACAAGCCCGGAAGTATAGGGATACCCTTCCCCGACACCGACGCCAAGATAGTGGACCCGGAGACCGGGGAGAAGGAGATGCCCGTAGGGGAGCCGGGGGAGCTGATAGTGAAGGGGCCGCAGGTGATGAAGGGGTACTGGAACAGGCCAGAGGAGACGGCCAAGACCCTCCGCAACGGCTGGTTATACACCGGGGACATAGCGAAGATGGACGAGGACGGCTACTTCTACATCGTGGACCGGAAGAAGGATATGATAATCGTCTCCGGGTACAACGTCTATCCGAGGGAGGTTGAGGAGGTCCTCTTCCACCACCCGGCCGTGAAGGAGGTGGCCGTCGTAGGTGTCCCCGACCCCGAAAGAGGCGAGAGGGTGAAGGCCTTCGTCGTCCTCAAGGAGGGGGC
>WGAN01000080.1 GCA_015494805.1 Caldifarciminota bacterium | reverse complement strand
TCGTAATACACCCCCCTACTCCCCCTGATGTCATAGTCCCTCGTCTTGACCTTGACGCCCTTGCCGAGTATATAGACCGTTTCCCCACCCTTGAAGAGGACGGTCATTGAGCCGGCGCTGAAGGTGAACCTACCGGAGAGGAGAATGAGGAACACGCCCTATTTTACGGTCGCCCTGCCCACGAAGTAGCCTATGGAGAAGCCGAGGCCGGCGCCCAAGAGGACGTCCGAGAGCCAGTGCCTGTCTAGGTATATCCTCGCCGCCCCTACCCCGGTCGCTAAGGCCAGGCTCCCCCACCTCACCCAGGGGTTCCGGCTGCGGGCGAAGAGGTAGCCAGCGGAGGAGAAGGCGACGGAGGTATGACCGGAGGGGAGGGAGTTGAAGTCGTCGTCAAGGCTGAAGGGGCGGAAGTAGGTTGCCCCCTTACCCACGCCCGGCCTGGCCCTCCCTATCGCCACCTTGAGGCCGAGGGTGGTTATACCGGTTATGAGGAAGGAGACTTCCCCCCACTTACCGAGGGAGTAGAGGGCGTCGTCCTTGAGGAGGTATCCGGTGAGGGCGACCCCCGCCCAGCCGAGGGCGTGGACCTTCCCGTCCCCCAAGGGATTGATGGCATGGAAGAGGAGGTCCAGATTTCGGGACCTATGGCTCTGGACGTACCCCCTCAAAGACTCGTCCGCCGTATATACGGCTACGGGTGTCAGAAGGAGGGAGGTGCCGAGGACTAAGCCCTCAACCATACCTGCCTCCGTCTCACCGACCAGACTGCGGCGAAGACCAGGAAGGATAGGGCGGTGGTGGTGGCGCCGTAGGGGAGGTCCAGGTAGAAGGAGAGGGCGTAGCCGGAGAGGGAGAGGAGGAGGGAGATGAGGCCGCTCATAAGGAGGGATAGGAGAAAGCCCCGAAAGAGCATAAAGGAGAGGAGGGCGGGGACGACCACTAAGGAGGTCGTGAGGATGGAGCCGAAGACCCGGAGGACGAAGATTATCGTCAGGGTCTCAAAGAGGAGGAGGAGGGCGTGGTAGATGCCTACGGGGAACCTCTCGGCGGCGGCTATCTCCTCGCTGAAGAGGTAGACCTTGAGGCCGTTGTAGAGGAAGGCGAAGCCCAAGACCCCGATGAGGAGGAGCAGGAGGATGGCGGCCACGTTCCCCCAGGTTGCGAGGGTGACGTTGCCGAACATATACGACCACAGGAGGTTGGCGTACCCCCTGTAGAAGCGGAGGGCTATCGCCCCGACGCTCATTAAAAAGGAGAAGGTGAGGCCGATTATGGCGTCCCTCGGCAACCTCCTACCGAAGAGGTATATCCCAAGGCCCATCAGGAGGCCGAAGGTGAGTCCGCCGAGGGTAGGGTTGAGGCCGAGGACCACGGCGAAGGCTATACCTCCGAACATAGCGTGGGCCACCCCCGTAGCAGCGAAGGCCATATTCCGGGCGACGACGAAGAAGGAGGCGAAGCCGAGGAGAAGCCCCCCGGACAGCACGGCTGCGATGTGGAGGAGCATGCTCAAAATATCCTGACGTTGAGGTTTATGTACCTACCCGGATTGCGGCGTATGTCCTCTATGAGCGCCCGCAGCTCCTTGACGGTCAGGTTCAACTCGTTGTAGAGGGAGTCCTCGGTCATCAGCCTCTGAACGGTACCGTCCGCCCTGACGAAAGAGTCCACGACGGCGGCCGTCTCGTCCAACCTGTTGGCCACCTGAAGTATCTGGTAGGATACGGCGTCCACCTTGGCGTTGGCGTTGTCTGCCAGGTCCTTAGTGGAGGCCACCAACTCCCTTAGGTCCCGGCTAAGGGCCACCAACTCCCTCTGGGTGCGGAGGAGAAGGACGTTGGCGTTCCTTAGGGTGGTATCCGTGCGGGCCGAGATCCTCTCAAAGCTCTGTAGGATGCGGTCTATGAGGAAGACGAAGTCCGTAAAGGTAGGCGTCTCCTCTCCCTTTATCAGTGAGCCTTCGGGCAGGAAGTCCCCCTTTCCTTGATAAACGGCGAGCTTGCGGTTGCCCACCACCCCCTCGTTCTCTATGCGGGCGTAGGCCCCCCTCCGGAGCCTTATCCCCTCGGTGTAGAAGCGTATGATGACGCTGTCGGTGTATATCTCTATCCGCTCTATCCTCCCGACGTTCACTCCCTGGAGGCTGACGGGGTCCCCGTTTCCGAGGAAGCCCGCCGTCCTGAAGACCGCCCCGTAGTGATACTTCCTCTTCAGGGAGAAACCCTTGAGCCAAAGGAGGCCGGCCGCCCCTATCCCGAGTGCGAGGAGCAGGAAGAAGGCGGCCTTGAGCTTCTCCATCACTTGGAAAGGCTCTCTTGGACCTTACGCCAGTCCGAAAGGAACTTCTCCAGGCCTATGTCCGTTAAGGGGTGTTTCAGGAGCTTCCAGAGGACGGCCGGCGGCACCGTCCCTATGTGGGCGCCCGACTTCGCCGCGGCTATGAAGTGGGCGGGGTGCCTTATGCTCGCGGCTATTATCTGGGTGGGTATATCGTAGAGGGCAAATATCTTGGCCGTCTCCCTTACCACCTCCACCCCGGAGTAGCCTATGTCGTCTATGCGGCCGATGAAGGGGGAGACGAAGTCGGCTCCCACCCGCGCGGCTATGAGGGCCTGGGCGGCCGAGAATATGAGGGTGACGTTCACCCTGATGCCATCCCCCTTGAGGCGACGGACGGCCTTCAACCCCTCCGGCGTGAAGGGGATCTTCACCACGATGTTGGGGTGGATGGAGGCCAGGTCCTTCCCCTCCTTGTACATCCCGTCGGCGTCCTCGGCCACGACCTCGGCGGAGACGTGTTCAAGCATCTCCGCCAACTCCCTGTATATCTCGCGCGGATCCCTCCCCGTCTTGGCGACGAGGCTGGGGTTGGTCGTGGCTCCGGAGACAAAACCCATCTCGTAAAGCTTCTTTATTTCCTCCACGTCGGCGGAATCCACGAATATCCTCATATCAACCGTCTATTGTACGCCCGAAAGCGGCCTAACGGACCGTTAGAACACTACGATGGCCTCCTCCAGACTCCCCGCCTTTACGACGTAGGCTCCCCTCTGAAGTCTCAAGGTGAGGGTTCCACCCTTCGCCACCCTACGTACTACGAGGCGGCCATCGGCGGAGTAGATGGAGACGGGTAACTCCCTCCCGACGTAGAGCCTTACGAGGCCGCGGCCCACCTGCTCCACCTTAAGGCTGACGGGAGGCGTAGGGGCCTCCTCCGCTCCGAGGTCTCCCCCTTCGCCCAAGACGTTGCACCCGGATACGGGGGTGGAGGAGTCAAAGACGTAGAGTCGGCTACTGGAGTAGTCCCCGCTGGAGACGACCTCCATACAGGAGTCGTTGTCCACGTCGGCTATGGAGAGGCCCTCAAAGTAGTCGGAGTCGTAGGTCCAGGCCACCGTCCCATCCGGACCCCTAAGGACGGCGAGGTGGGGACTGGAGCCGTACCTCGCCCCGGAGACTATGACCTCTATCACCCCGTCCCCGTCTATGTCGCCTATCTTGCGGCCGAGGGCCTGGTAGCCGCTCCTCGTTCCACTGTAAGACCACTGGACGCTCCCGTCCGTCCCACGGAGGACGTAGAGGTACCCCGTTGAGGAGGGCATGCATCCGAAGAGGACGTCCTTGACACCGTCGCCCGTTACGTCGGCTATGGTGGGGGAGTTGAGGGATCCCCAGTAGGAGCCGCACCCGGAGGTCCAGGACCATATTACGGTGCCGTCATGACGGAGGGCTACGACGTTCCCGTTCCCGGCCACCACCACCACGTCGTAGAATCCGTCCCCGTCCACGTCGGCTACGGCGGGGTTCCCTTGGGTACCTACGGAGTACGTCCATACGGTTGAGCCATCGTTGGCGTTAAGGACGTAGAGGGTGTTGCTCGCTACGGTTATGACCTCGTCGTGGCTGTCTCCGTCCAGATCCGCAACGGCGACGTTGGCGTAGCTGGAGGAGCCGGAGTGGGACCAGAGGGTGGCGCCGTCGCTACCCCGAAGGGCGTAGATGCTGCTGCCTACGACGAAGACCTCCCCCACACCGTCCCCGTTGACGTCCTGTATGGTAGCAGGGGAGTAGCTGACGCCAAGGGACCTGCTCCAGAGGACGGCCCCGTCCGTACCCCGGAGGGCGTAAACCGTCCCGCCGTTGGAGACCACCACCTCAAGCCCCGGAGAGGAGGGGTCCAGCTCGCCCAGGGCGGGGGTCCCCCAGCCGGTGGAGGAGCCGAGGTACCTCGTCCAAAGGAGGGTACAGTCCGTCCCCCGGAAGACCATCACCCGGCTGGAGCTGTAGGTGAGGACGACGATCTCGTTGATGCCATCGTCGTTGATGTCGGCGACGGCGGGGTCACCCTCGCTGCCGGTGTTGAGGGTGGCGGAGCATTTCAGGTGGGGACCCGTCACCGCCCCCGTTAGCCGTTGGATACCCGCGAGGGAAGAGGAACCGTGGTGCATCATCCAAGTGCTGACGGCCGAAGATACCGGAGGTACCTGGGCCTCAAGGGAGACCGCACTCCCAGCAATGAAACTTCCAAGTATCGCATACAAAAACCTTCTCATCAACGGAGATTGTAAGGCCGATACTGTCCCTTTACTCGTACTTGTAGAAGCCTTCCCCCGTCTTCCTACCGAGTTTGCCGGCCTCCACCATCTTGACGAGGAGCGGGCAGGGACGGTACTTGGGGTCCTTGAAGTCGTTGTAGAGGACGAGGAGGATGTTTAGGACGACGTCCAGACCTATGAAGTCGGCCAGGGTGAGGGGACCCATAGGGTGGTTCATCCCGAGCTTCATTACGGTGTCTATAGCCTCCTTGGTGGCCACCCCCTCGTACAGGGCGCATATGGCCTCGTTTATCATAGGCATCAGGACCCTGTTGGAGACGAAGCCGGGGTAGTCCTTCACCTCTACGGGGGTCTTACCGAGCTTCTTCGCCAGCTCTATCACGAGGTTGGCCGTTTCGTCGCTCGTGGAGTAGCCCCTCACCACCTCTACCAACTTCATGACGGGGACGGGGTTGAAGAAGTGCATACCGGCAAAGAGCTCCGGCCTACCGGAGTAGGAGGCGAGGCGGGTGATGGATATGGAGGAGGTGTTGGAGGTCAGGACCACCTCCGGGCGGGTTATCTCACCGAGCCTGTTGAAGATGTCCCTCTTGACGTTCTCGTCCTCAAACACGGCCTCAACCACGAAGTCCACATCCGCGAAGTCCTCAAGGTTGGTCGTGGTGGTTATGCGGGAGAGGACCTTGGGGATGTCCTCCTCGGAGATTATGCCCTTCTTGGCCTGGCGGCCGAGGTTCTTCTCTATGGTCTTGAGCGCCCTCTCCAGGTAGCCCTCGGAGACGTCGGCGAGTTTGACGTTGTACCCGGCGAGGGCGAAGACGTGGGCGATGCCGTTCCCCATCGTACCGGCACCTACGACACCTACGGTCTTGATATCCTCTAACCTCATAGGAAGGGGATTCTACGGTCGCACCCTACCTACCGAACCTGTCCCTAAGGTAAAGTATCACCGCCCACCTGTCCTTTTCGGATAGGATGTCCTTGTAGGCGGGCATAGCGCTCCCTATGGGCTTCCCGCCCTCCGAAATCGTCCAGAAGAGGTACTCGTCCGTGGCTATGTGCCGCTTCATAACGAAGGAGAGGTCGGAGGGTTTGGGGTCCAACCCCTTGGCCGCCGGTCCGTCCCCCTTCCCGTTCTCCCCGTGGCAGGCTTTACACTGCTGGGTGTATATCTCCTCGCCCCTCTTGAGAAGCTCCGGGGAGGGTTCGTAGGGGTTGGTCTTGCCGGAATACTCCGCCGGGAGGCCGCCGTGCATGTACAACCTGTGCCGTTTGACGCTGACCTTGGCCATATGCCCCATCATTCGGCCCCTTCCCATTCCCATCATCCCCATCGCATGGGAAGGGTGGCTTCCCCCCCTACCGCAAGCCCAAAAACCCGTAGCGATGAGCAGGAGCGTTCCACCTTTGAGGATGTCCTTAACGAGCATCTTTCTATTGTACAGGAGAGGAGGGAAAAAGTGGAGCGGAGGGGAGTCGAACCCCCGACCCCCTGGTTGCAAACCAGGTGCTCTCCCACCTGAGCTACCGCCCCAAACGCCCGGAAATTCTAAGGCGGTCAACGGGAGTAGTTCAGCCCTATGTAGGTGCTTAGGGGTAGCTCCGGATGTACGGTCGCGAGTACGTCGGAGGAGATGCTGGCCGTCTGGAGGGTGAAGCCGAGGTAGAAGGTGGGGAACTCCCCGTCGTACCGCATGCTTCCGCGGAGGGTCAAGAGGTCGTAGAGCCTCCAGCTACCGCCGAGACCGAAGTTTATGCCGGAGTACTGGTCCTTGTAGAGACCCACGGAGGTGCGGATGGTGGCCTTGGGGAGGAAGGAGATGTAGCCACCGAGGAGGGTCGGCAGGGGTGTGCCGCCTATGTCGGGGGCGTTCACGTTGCGGGCGAAGAGGCCAACGTTCCAGCGGTCGTAGACGGTGAAGGAGGAGGAGAGGTGGAGACCGAAGGCCTGAAGCCTCGGTACGTCTGGGCGAGGGGTGTTGAGTTGGTAGTAGGAGAAGGAACCTCCAAGGCGGAATCCGGGAAAGACGTTGTGGGCGTAGCCGAGGGTGGCAGCTATCTCGCTCGCCGTCCCCTTGTACTCGTCCTCAAGGCGGGCGAACCGTCCCTCAAGGGATAGGGCGAGGCCTTTGAAGCCAACGCCGACGTAGGCGTCGTTGAATATGGCGAAGGACTGGCTGTAGGCGGCGGAGACGGAGAGCCTTTCGGGGTTGGAGGCGGGGTCAAAGGACACCCTCAAGGGGGTGGCCTCCGGCATCATCCACAGACCGGCGAGGTGGGGGCCCCCGGCGACGAGGACCCCCGTTATGGCGTTAAAGAGCATCAATCGTGTTCCTCCTCGGGGTTATGCTCAATCTCGTACTCGCCCTCCTCTAGGCCCTTCTTGTGGCGGAGCTTCTTGAGGATCTTGGGGAGGTTGGTGTACTCCATGCTCTCCTCGGGGAGCCTGTGAGGCTCAAAGATGCCGTGCCTCCTCATTATGTTCGCGAGGTGGTTGGCCTCCTCACGGGCGTAGTCAAAGGCGGGGTCGTCAAAGAGGTCCCTGGGGCCTACGAGCTTGCCGTTGGCCAGCTGGAAGCCGGCGGCTATCACCCTCGGAGGGCCGTCAAACCGGGAGGGGTTGGCGTGGCTGAAGGGTACGGGCATAAGCGGCCCCATATGGCTACCCCTCATCCATCCCTCAACGAAGAAGGGACGGGCGAAAGGCTCTAGGATCTCACCGACGGCGGGGAAGCCGCTCTGCGCCCTCACTACTAAGACGGGGTCGTCCTTACCGACGTACTTGCCGGCTATGAGGGAGAGCTTCTGCGTAGAGGCCACGGCGGCTATCTCACCGTCCTTGCGGCGATAGACGGCCTTGACGGTGTACCTCTCTATGCCGCTGATGAGGGCGAGGAGGTCGTAGGTCTCCTCCGGGCAGTCTACGGCGTACTCCTCACCGGTCTTTACGTCAAGGACTATGAAGCGGAACCCCTCGTGCATTGAGGGGTCTATCACCAGGCCGGCCGTGTTCTGGGGGTTGGCAAACATCTCGTAGAGGGGGAGGTTCCAGGCGGAGGGGGAGGTCTTGTCGGCCATGAAGACTATAACAGGCTCGGAGGGCCTCTCCACGAACTCCATCTCCGCCACGCCGGGACCCATACCCTTCACGTTCCCGCTGAAGGCGTCCGAGAGGAGGTCCTGACCGGCGCCGTAGAGCTTGAGCTCCTTCGCCTTCTCCGTAGCCTTCAAAAAGGCCTCCCAGGCCAGACGGTGGATGTCCTCGTTATCCACACCCTTGGTGTGGGTCATTATGAGGTTGATGTCGTCCCCTACCCTAAGGACGGCGTAGTCTATGAGGAGACCGGAGGTCTTCGCCTCCTCAAGTACCTG
>WGAN01000079.1 GCA_015494805.1 Caldifarciminota bacterium | reverse complement strand
CCCTCCCCCGGAGCGTCCCCTTGGCCGCCGTACAATTGACGGGTGTCCTTCCGTCTCCCCTACTTCATGACGATGTGGTGGGCCCGGCTCTTCGCCCTAACCTCCCTCCTCTCCTTCCTGTTGGTGGCCTTTCAGGACACCCTTGAGGGGAGGTACGTCCTCTTCCTCCTCGGCTTTGTGCAGACGTACATCATCTCCGTCCAGCACGGCAGCATAACCTTCCCCAGAAACAGGGGAGGTATATTCAAGGTGGCGGCCGACATCTCCTGGCTCCTTTTAACCGGCTCCATCCTGCACTACGCTCTCTTCCACGACCTAGGGGCCATCCTCCCCTTCTACAAGCTCGGCTTCGTCCTCTTCATCGTATTCCAGTTCTTCCCCCTCATAACCTACCGCTACAGGACGGTGAAACGCCTCTACGACATCCCAGCCGCCTCCTTCATGCTCGCGGGGGCCATCTGGGGACTTACCTCCATCCTCGTCTCCGGCAAGGCCTTTCTCCACCTAGTGTTCCTCGGTTTCCAGCTCCATACCTTCCTCGGCTGTATGTACTTCATGCTCCCCCGCTTCTCCAGAAAGGTGGGGTACGAGATCTCAACGCCCCTCGCCCTCCTCGTCTTCATCCTAACCGATGGGGCAATGCTCCTAAACTTCCTCGGCTTCGCCTTCAACTACTTTTACCTCAAGGTAGCGGCCGTACTCCTTGGTACCGCCCTCCCCCTCTTCCTCTTCCAGATGCGGGGGGTGGTGTTCAACTACCCCATAACCTTCGCCGTCCTCTTCTTCCTGACGGCCCTCGTCTTCGCCTTCCAGTACGACCGCACCCACCACGTCCCCTTCATGCTCCTTGGGATGGGGAGCTTCGCCCTCGGTATGGGCAAGAGGTGGTATATGCTCCACTTCGGTAGGGGGAACTCCGACTGGGACCTCCTCTACCATGCCTCCTACGTCTTTCTGCTCCTGACGCCCCTCAACCGGTGGGCCTTCCTCCTTTCGGCCGTCCTCCTCGCTCTCTGGGTCTTCCTGAACGCCCGGAGCGTAAGGACCCTAAGGGACGAGATGCTCCGGAGTTTGCTCAACTGGTGGAGAGTTTGACTTTCACCCCCTACCCTTCCCCCTTCAGTCCTTAGAATACCAACCAATGACTCTAAGGGAGCGTCTTGAGAACGTAAAGCGGATATTCCCCAAGGCGGACAGCGCCCTCATAGCGGCCTTACACGAGGTCCAGGACGAGTACGGTTGGATCCACCCAGATGGCATAAAGCTGATAACGGAGGTCTTGGGGTACTCCGAGACCCAGATCGTGAGCGTCGCCTCCTTCTACCACTTCTTCCACCTTGAGCCTCGCCCCAGGTACAAGCTGGCCGTATGCACCAACCTGACCTGCATGCAGAAGGGGGCCTACGACCTCCTCAAGTTCGCCAGGGAGAACGCCGACCCCAACAAGGTGTTCATAGAGGAGACGGAGTGCATAGGTCTGTGCGACCACGCCCCCGCCGCCCTCCTCAACGGCACCCCCATAAAGGGCCTCACGGTTGAGCTCCTCAAGGACCTCCTTGAGAACCCGGAGAAGTACGACGAGGGGTACAGGGAGACCTATTCGGACATGGCCGACTTATACAAGGAGCGGTAGTCCGGCTTAGAATACCGCTTACGAAGGGGGGTTGAAAGAGACTTCCCCACTTATGAAACGAATAGTTTTGGCGCTGGCGCTCGCCGGTTTTGTAGTTGGGTGCGGTAAGAAGAAGGACTACTCCAAGCTGAAGTTGGAGGAGGTATTCCACCCGTACGATATAAAGAGCGGGTACGTTAAATACAAGGTGTCAGGGGACGAGGAGGGGTACGAGGAGCTGTGGTGGGACGACTACGGTCTCAAGACCCACAAGCACCGGAGCGTCGTCTCCGTCAAGTTTGGCAGGGTACCCATTGAGGGGTGGGACATAGGTACGAAGGAGTGGCTCTACTCCTACGGGAGGCGCTTCAAGAGGAAGTTCATAAAGAAGGAGCTGCGGGACACCTTCATACCCGACTCCATCATAGGCTCGGCCAGACCCAACAACCTCTTCCTCATCCTCAAGAGCAGGTGGGAGAAGCTCTCACCGGAGCAGAAGAACAAGCTCGGTCCCAAGATTGAGAAGTTCGCCAAAGAGCTCCAGCTCGGTATCGTCTATAAGGGGATGATCCAGAAGCCGAACCAGCTCTTCGTGAAGAAGATCGCCGGGAAGAAGGCCGACGTCTACAAGGTCAAGGGCCGGGACATTCGCCTCTTCATATACAAGGGAATCCCCCTCGGATGGGAGGTCCTGACGGAGAGCGGCTCGCAGATATTCGTTGAGGCGGTTGAGGTCAAGGAGAACATAAAGGTGCCTCCGGACAAGTTCGGTCCCCTTCAGGGACCCAACGTCAGGACGGTCATATACACGGACGACTCCGTGGCCGTCCAGCAGGAGAAGATCCTGATAAACGAGATGCTCAAGACCTACCTGCCGGAGCTGTTTGAGTTCTAAGGGGGCGGCCGTAGAATACGGGGTATGCTCTTTATGGCGAGCGTAAGTCTGGTGGTGCAGCCCGTTAAGATAGAGAAGAGGGTCCTGAAGAACGGCCTTAACGTCTTCGTCGTTGAGGACCACTCGGCGCCCGTCGCCGCCGTACAGGTCTGGTACAGGGTAGGCTCCCGGAACGAGAGCTACGGCATAACCGGTATCTCCCACGTCCTTGAGCATATGATGTTCCGCTTCCAGTGGAAGGGAGTGGACTTCAGCCAGTACATAGACCGGATGGGGGGAAGGGACAACGCCTTCACCACGAGGGACGCCACGGCGTACTACGAGGTCGTCCCCTCCAACAGGGTTGAGGAGGTCCTGCAGATAGAGGCCGCCCGGATGCGGAAGATACCCTTCACCGGCTTTGACGAGGAGGTAAAGGTCGTACAGGAGGAGAGGAGGTGGAGGACGGAGAACATGCCCAGCGGCATCACGTGGGAGATGCTCTACGCTACGGCCTTCATAGCCCACCCCTACCGCCACCCCGTCATAGGGTGGATGAGCGACCTCCAGGCCCTAAAGGTGGAGGACGTGCGCCGGTACTACATGAAGTACTACGCCCCCAACAACGCCGCCCTGGTGGTCGTGGGGGACGTAAAGGCGGAGGATATATTCCGCTGGGCGGAGAAGTACTTCGGTAAGTACGAGCCTTCGCCGGATATACCGGAGGTACGCACAAGGGAGCCGAAGCAGCTCGGCCGCCGGGAGGCTGTGGTAAAGAAGGAGGGCTTCACGAAGTACCTCGTCCTCGCCTGGCACATACCGGAGAGTAAGGACCCCTCCCACTACGCCCTGGACGTCCTGTCCTCTTACCTGTCCTACAAGACCTCCCCCCTCTACGAGAAGCTGGTGAAGAGCGGTCTGGCCACGTCCTACTGGGCGGGGGCCTTCGGTGGGATAGACCCTACCCTCTTCGTGGTGTGGGTCACTCTGCAGCCCACTATGGACTACGACACCGTTGAATCGGTGGTCCTGAACGAGATAAAGAGGCTGAAGAAAGACCTCGTCCCGCAGGAGTACCTGAAGAGGGCCAAGAAGTCCGCCCTCGTGGACGCCATCAACCAGAGGGAGAGCTCCAACGGCCTCGCCATGGTCATAGGATGGAGCTGGGTACGGATGGGAGACCCGGAGGCCTACGTCAACCGGTATCACGAGGAGATAGCAAAGGTCACGCAGGAGGACATCCGGAACGTCGTCAGGAAGTACCTTGACGATGAGGCCTACACCGTTGTAAAGCTCGTCCCCGTCCCACCGAAGGACATGCGGGCCTTTATGGAGGGGATGAAGAAGGCCCAGGAGTTCAAGAGGTAGATGAACCTATCTCCCTCCCTCTTCCTCCTCGTCATCGGGGGGGTCATAGTGTTCGGCTTCTTCGCCGAGGTGATATTCCGCAGGTTCGGGGTGGCCCCCGTCCTCCCCCTCATAACCGTCGGCTTCCTGATGGCCGGGGTGTTGGGATGGGTGGACCCGGCGGGGGCCAGGGCCTTCGCCCCCTACTTCGGGGCCGTAGCCTTCGCCATAATCCTCTTCACCGGCGGCATAACCTTCAATCTCGGCAGCCTCGTCCGTACCTCCCTCGTCGCCACCCTCTACACCGTCCTCGTCTTCACCCTAAGCGTCTCCGCCGTCGCCCTCCTCTGGAAGGTCCTCTACGGGGACTGGACGGTGGGCATAGGCGTCGGCATAATGTTGGGTGGCACCAGCGGGGCGGTCGTCATACCAGTCGTAGAGAAGTTGAAGGTCTCCGACTACGTAAAGGGGATAGCCACCCTTGAGTCCGTCCTTACGGACGTATTGGTGGTCGTGGGCTTCTCCGCCCTGGTCACCGTCTCCACCGGAGGGGGGAGCGTGAATCCCGGTATGCACCTCCTCCGGGCCTTCGGCATAGGGGCAGGGGTGGGCGCCGTAATGGGCCTGCTATGGCTTCAGGCCCTCCGCTACCTGTCGGATACCGGCCTCTCCTTCACGATGACGTTGGGCGTCCTCCTCCTCACCTACGGGGCGGTTGAGATGCTCGGAGGGAGCGGCCCCATCTCCTCCCTCACCCTCGGCCTCGTCCTCTCCAACGCCCGCCTCCTCAAGAGGGTCCTTCGGGAGGAAGTGCTGTCCAACATCAACGTGTATCTTGACGACTTCACGCGTAGGGTCAGCGAGGAGGTCTCCTTCCTCGTCAGGACCTTCTTCTTCCTCCTCCTCGGCCTCGCCGTGGACCCGGCCGTCCTCTCCTCCCTTCCCGTCATCCTCGGCATCCTCCTCATCTTCGTCGTCCTGGCCTCTGTGCGCTACCCCGTCGCCCTCCTCGTCGGAACCCTTATCCCTGACGTCGGTCCGAGGGGGGCAAGGCTCCTCTGGGCTATGATGCCCCGCGGCCTCGCCTCGGCCGTCGTCGCCTTCTCCCTTTCCCCCCTGTTCCCCTCCGTCGGTCAGGTCCTGGTGGCCTACGCCCTCGGCGTAATCGTCCTAAGCGTCCTCTTTATGACCGTTGGCGTCTTCCTCTTCGGCAGGGAGGCCCCTACCTCGGAAAGTGGAGCCTCAACGGGGGTAGAATAGAGGGTATGAAACGGTTGTTCGTCGGATTTGGATTGCTGTTGGCGGTTCCCCTCTGGGGGATACCGACGTACGCCCGTAGGTACAACCGCAGTTGTATAGAGTGCCACGTCGGGTACCCCAAACTTAGGTACAGGGCCGAGAACCTTAAGTACAACAACTACATGCCCCAGAACTACAACCCCCGGATGAAGACGGTAGCCTTCCGTAAGGACAACCGGATATACCTCCCGATGGATCCCCCTATCTCCTTCAGGTTTTTGACCTTCCTCGGCTTCGTCAGTCGCGGAGGGAAGATGGAGAACTACGGGGAGTTGGGCGGAAGCGTCCTCCTATCCTACAACCTAAGCAGCATATCCTCCTTCTACGTCTCCCTCCACCGTTTTACTGGCACCCTCCGTTCCCCGTACGATACCATAGACCTGTTCGGGGACGCCTTTTTGAATCTTAGTCTGCCCGCCAAATCCCGCCTCGTGGTGGGTAAGTACGACCTATCGGAGTTCTTCCTCAAGAGGAGTACCCGCCTGACGTACGCCGATTTCTACGCCTATCCCCGCGGGAAACTTACGGGGACGGGGGTAGCCCTTTCCCTTACCCCTTACTTCCAGGCGGGGGTCCTGGACGTAGAGGGGATGCGCACCTTCTTGAGGGCCGGGGCCAACACCAAGTACTTCGGCTTCGGCATCTCCGCCGTACCCGTAGACGGCGCCCAGAGGTACTCCTTGGAGCTGCGTACTCGCTTCGCCTTCTTTGACCTGTTTGCAATTACCGTCCTCGGTATAGACCAGAAACTGGGGAAGTTTGAGCTTAAGGACACAACCGCCTTCATAACGGGGTCCTACGGCTTGGACCTGACCTTCGGGCGTTTCTTCACCTCTCTACTGTACAACTACGTCGGGGCGGCGGACAAGGCTTACATGCCCCCGGACCACCTAAGCCTCCTCACCTGGAGCCTCGGCTTCTACCCCATCAGCAACCTCCGGGTCCTCCTTGAGAGCGGTTTCAACTTCGCCAGGAAGTTCCCCGCCGACGGCACCTATACGGGTCTGGTCCTGGATTGGTCCTTCTAACCTTATGGAAAGGTTCAAAGAGGAATGGGAGAGGTACAGGGGGATAGTGGAGGAGGGGCTTGACGTCTTCCTCCCCCACGAGGACGAGTACCCCCAGAGCCTCTACCGGGCGATGAGGTACGCCGTATTCAGCGGTGGGAAGAGGTTGAGACCGGTCCTGACCCTCGCCGTAGCCGAGGCCTTCGGCTCCGATCCCAAACTCCTCCTCCCCCAGGCCGTAGCCATAGAGCTGATCCACACCTTCACCCTCGTCCACGATGACCTCCCCGACATAGACAACGACGACTACCGAAGGGGGAAGCCCACCGTCCATAAGGTCTTTGGCAACGCCATAGCCATCCTCACGGGGGACGCCCTCTTCGCCCTCGCGCACAAGGTGGCCATCGCCGGCAGCCTACCCGACGGTACTAAGCTCCGGATCCTCCGGGAGATAAACGACGCCCTGTGCCACAGGGGGGTAATAGAGGGACAGGTGGCCGACATAGAGTCCCTCCAGAAGGAACCGGACTACGAGGATATGCTCTTCATCCACACCCACAAGACGGGGAAGCTCATAGAGGCCTCTACCGTCGTAGGGGCAATAGGTGCTGGAGCCTCGGAGGAGGAGGTAGCCTCCATCCGAGAGTACGGCAGGAAAGTGGGGCTAGCCTTCCAGATAATGGACGACATCCTTGATGCCGTCGGGGATGAGAAGGAGGTAGGGAAGAGGCTACGGAAGGACTTCAACAGGGCCTCCGCCGTCCGGATCCTCGGTCTTGACGGGGCGAGGCGGAAGATGGACGAGCTGGTGGATGGAGCCATAGCCGTAGTGGACAGGGTTCTGGGACGAAGAGGGTGGTTCCTGAAGGAGATGGCCAACTTCATCCGCGAGAGGACGTACTGACCGCCCGCTTCAGGACCTCAACCACCCTCGCCACCCTCTCCTCACCCATGTTACCCCAGAGGGGGAGGGTGAGGACCCTTTCGGAGTACTCCTCCGTCTTGGGCAGACGTGTTCCGTCCCTGTAGATGGCAAACCTATGCACCGGCGGGTAATGGACACTCGTATATACCCCCATCTCCAACATCCTCCGCCTCACCTCCCCCCTATCCACCCCCTTAGGCAGGAGGACGGGAAAAATGTAGTGGGAGGAGGGGGAGTCGGGGGGAAAGGGAATCAGGACATCGGGGAGGGCCTCGGCGAGGAGGCGCCGGTAGAGGGATACCAACTTCCTCCTCCTTTCGTTCTCCCGTCGGAGTTTCTTCAGGTTGGCCAGGCCTATGGCAGCCTGTATCTCGCTCGGCCGGAGGTTGAGGCCCACATCAACGACGTCGTACATCTCCTCCTTACCCTTCAGCCTCTCCCACGAGGAGGAGGTCATCCCGTGGCTCCTTAGGAGCCTCGCCCTGCGGTAGATGTGGGGAGCGTCGGTTATGAGGTATCCCCCTTCTCCGGTGCTTAGGTTCTTGTTGGCGAAAGTGCTGAAGGCCCCCACCACCCCGAAGGTGCCGGCCATACCCCCCGGATACTCCGCCCCGTGCGCGTGGGAGGCGTCCTCTATCAGGAGTAGGCCCCTATCCCGACATAGCTCCCTTAGGCCCTCCAAGGTGTCCCCGTAGCCAGCGTAGCTAACGAAGACAACCGCCTTCGTCTTAGGGGTTATCCTCCCTTCAACTGTCTCCGCCGATATTAGGGGAACCTCCAACGAGAGTACGTCCGCAAAGACCGGTTTGGCCCCGGCGAAGACGAGGGCGTTAGCGGTGGCCACGAACGTCAGGGAGGGCAGGATCACCTCGTACCCCTTCAGGTCCAGGGATAGGTACGCGAGGAGGAGGGCCGCCGTACCCGAAGACGTCGCCAAGGCGTACCTAACACCGTACAGGGAGGAGAGGGCGTCCTCGTACTCCTCCGTCTTAGGCCCCATGGAGACCCACCCACTCCGCAGCACCTCCAAGACTGCCCTCTCCTCCTCCTCATCCCAGTTCAGGTCAAACAGGGGGATCCGCAAGTCCCCCTATTCTAAGCCTAGAAGACGACCACCCGCCGGGTTCCATCGCCCGTCCTGACGACGTAGGAGCCGGGCGGTAGGGCCACCTCCCTCTTACCCTTCACCTCACCCTCGGCCACCTTCCTACCGGAGGTGGTGAAGACGGCGTACTTGCCCCTACCCAGTAGGGTTATACCACCCTTCCCGGCGGATACCTCCAAGGCCTCCGCAGTAGGGACCTCCTCGGTAGCCGTGGGGTCGTCCCAGGCGGACCTACAGGTGCCGTAGACGGAGGAGGTGAAGACGGACATTATGGGGGAGTCGTACTCGCCGCGGAGGATGAAGTCCACGCAGGTGTCCCCATTTACGTCGGCGAGGACGGAGTACCCGGAGCCGAAGGGGCCGCTGCCGTAGGTGTGCTGCCAGAGGCGGGTACCGGTGGAGGCATCTATCACGTTGAGCCTGCCGTCGTGGTCGTTGTAGAGGATCTCGTAGCCGGGGTTGGTCATCTCAAACTCACCTACGGTGATGGGAGCTGGGCTGTGGGTCTCAACGAGGGATGAGACGGACCAGATGGTGGAACCGTCGGCCCCGCTTATGGCTTTGAGGGCGGGGGAGGTACCGTAGGCGCTCTGGAAGGCGTCCTTTACGCCGTCGCCGTTTATGTCCCAACCTATAACCGGGGACTCGTGGGCATCGCTGGAGAAGTACATACCGAGATAGACGTTCCATATCACGGTGCCGTCCTCGTTCACCCTGTACATATTGTCCTCCGTCGCTACGATGATGTCGTAGGCCCCGTCTCCGTCTATGTCATCAACGGCGGGGGAGTTGGGGTAGTCCCCGGAGAGAGATACGCTCCAGAGGGAGGAGCCGTTCAGACCGTTGAGGGCGACGAGCCTCCTGGATACGTCGTCGGATACTATCACGTCGGGGTAGCCGTCGTGGTTTACGTCTGCTATTACCGGGACGGTGCTACGGGCATAGGCCGAGGAGGAGCTCCAGACCGGTGAGCCGTCGTTCCCCCTGTAAGCATACACCCCTCCGGACATAGCCACCACCACGTCTACGTAGCCGTCGGAGTTGACGTCGGCCAGGCGGGGGGAGCCGTTGTAGGTTGAACCGGACAGGCTGCGGTTCCATATCGTACTGCCATCGGCCCCGTTGAGGACGTACAGGGTATTGGAGGCCACGACTGCTATCTCTACGGTGCTGGGGTCCCCATCCAAGTCCCCTATGGCCGGCGTGGCGTAGATTACGCTCCCCAGGGACCTACTCCAGTTGACCGTGCCGTCAGGCCCGTTGAAGCACCACAGTACCCCATCGTCGTCCCCTACGACTATATCGGGGATCCCGTCCCCAGTCACGTCCCCGACGGCGGGACCGGAGTAAATGCCCGTGGCGGCGGAGAGGGAGACGTTCCAGAGGGGTACGAGGGAGGTATCTCCAGCGAAGTTGGCGGTGACAGGTACCCTACCCGTACCGCCGTTATCCCTCTTAAATCCGCACCATTGGGATAATGGACATGTCTGCGCTATCGTCAGTATTAGCATAGGGTAGAATTATATAGGAGAGTTCAGGGAAATTTGGGCTGTATTGCCAAAACGGTTCAAGAAAAATTTTCAGGGTTGAAGTTCATATGCGTTTATAATTCCATTTCAATCCTCATCCGATGGACGGGAGGTCTCTCACTTAGTGAGTCATCAATTCGATTAAGGATTTTCATAATATCCCTTGTTGGCTACCCCGAACGGTTGGAGCCGGGAAATCGCTCATTCGGATTTGGATACGGGGCCATGTCGTTTTGACGGACCCTCGGAGAACGCCTTACCCAACCTTGTCGGTATAAAGTCCGTCGTTTAAGTTTGCGTTGGGTAGGGATGTGAGGTCCCATCCGTCGGTATTGAGCCAACTATCCTCCGGCCAAGTGCGCATAGGGCTTCTGACATCATTTGAATCGCTGGTGAAAATTTGATAAAATACAAAATTCCTCATAAAAATGATAAAAATGTGTGTTTATGGTACTGTTGCTTAAAGTTTTAAGTGAGTTTTTGTGGCTACATCCTAAATCTTTAGAAATTTTTATCTTAGTGAATTTACTCCAAAATTCGTTATTTTCCGCTTGACATGACTGTAGGGCAATTGTGGATTTTGAAAGGTATCCCCTACGCTCTACTTCCCCAAAAATCAATCCGGGTTCAAGGTTCCGACATCGGTATCCATTGAAAGTGGAGGCATACCCTCAACCGAATACGTCCCCTTAGAGTCAATTCCATCGTTAAAAGTCGGTATAAAAGTGTCTCACTTTTACATAAATACGTTGAAAAGTGCTACAGTGTGCTGGTGGTGATCACCGATTGTAAATGTGGCCTTAGGCCGGAGAGAATGGCGCATATCCGTAGGTAAGGTAAATTCAGGTATTACGCCCGTAGAGGGAATTACATCGGTACGTCTCCACCTTTAAAACTGTCCGATAGTCGGACTTCGTTATCTCTGTACTTCCCATTAACGAACTTTTCATACCCGAACTCTTCAATTATACTCCATCAGAATACGGAAGGTGGATTTTTGTAGGGCTTGCTTGGAATGGATTACATACGGAGCGGGTACAATCCCTCATCAGACCTAATATTACGTCCTATTCTACTCTCCATAAAACCACAATGAATGACTTACATCCTTCACAATTTTGGTACTTTACGAAGAGAACCGTGGGAATTCTTGGAGTCCCCATGGATTAACGGAGGAGTTCTGGTTCATACGAAATATTTTCATATCGCAAACATAAAGAATTTTATGCTGGCAATCTCAAATTCCGTTTTAAAAAACTGAATCCACAAACCCCTACCGCGAACTCTGAACCACAACCGGCTACACCCTCCTTACGTAGGTCCCTTTAACGGCGACCAAACGGTCGCCTCTGCCGAATTCCCTTTACCTAACGATCACCTTCACCACCCTACCGCGGGAGCGCAGGAAGTATATCCCCGGCTTCAGGCGAACGGTACCCCCACTCTTCAGGTGGACTACAAGGCGGCCGTCGTGGGAGTATATGCTTACGTCCCCTTCAACCTTCAGTAGGCCACCCCGGTTTAGGGTAAGTTTGGGGAACCCCGCCGGTCTTTCGGCTACGGCCGTTGGGACGTACTCCCATAGCTGATAATCCACGTACCTGCCAACGAGATAGACGGGAACGGGCAGGGTGTCCCCCGTTAAGGTGTCTATGAGGGTGTAGGTGTTGTAGATGAGGAGGGTATCTATGTTGAGCTGCACCATCCCAACGCCCCTGACGTAGCGGAACCGCATATAGTAGTGGTAGAAGAAACGGTTGCAACAGTAGAAGGTGTCCCCCAAATAACCGCTCATAGTGAGGCGCTGGACGATCTTCATAGGGTAGATATACACCTCAACCGTATCCCCGTTGAGGTAGGTCGTGGTGGCGTAGGAGGTGTCGTAATAGAGGGTATCAAGGAGGCCATCCACGTCCTCGTCGCCTATGATGAAACGCTCTCCGGGGAAAGTATGGCAGGTATCCAGAGCAGGCCACGTATCGCCGACGGTCAGGGGAAACTTGAGGATCCGCAGGTAGGCACCCAGAAGGGCGGGCCAGCTACTCGCTCCTCCGAAGTCCACCAAATAGGTGCCGTCGTAGTACGCGTAGGAGGTATCGGGATCCATAGAGGGGAAGGATAGGTTATACACCGCGAGTTGGGCCATCTCAACGGGAGTGGAGAAGGTGCAGTGGCTACCCGTCCCATCCCATGGCGATACGGTCATAACCGTTTCACGGGCGGAGAAGGAACCGCTCATCAGATCCTGTACCGAGTAGTACTTAACGGCTCCTGCCGTGTATCCCCAGTCGCTAAGATCCCCAAGAAGGAACAGCATCATAGCCTAATCTCTACAGACTGCTATCCGCCGGCGGCAGAGTCCATCCCAACCCCGGTACGACGCTAAGGGATACCTTCAACTTCGCCCAACCTCCGCTATCCGCCGGCAAAAGCTCCACGGCCCCGTAGTGGTAGCGGTCCCCGAGGTGGAGCCTTACGAGCCTCCTGTGGGTCAGGCGGAAGCTGTCCTCCCTTACGAAGGGGAAAGGCTCCTCTATCAAGTAGGCCGTGGTCTCCGCAGATACGAAGACGGAGTCGTACCCAAGGGGCCTTATCCATACGTAGGGGGAGTCGGAGCGGAGACTGAACCGGAATTCGGCCCAGTAGATTTCGTTATCGTAGCACGACCTCTCCCCGCCGCTGAAATACTGGAAGCCCCCACGGAGGTTGAGGGTGTCGTTTGATGCGGTTTTGACGTAGAACTCCCCGGACTGAACGACGCCGTTCAAATCCAAAAAATCGCCCCCAAGGGCCTGACAGACCCCCTTCCTCCCGTCAAGGATTACCTCGGCACTGTCGGTGAATACGACGGTCGTATCAAAGACGGCTACCTCTCCTGCGGAACACCTGATCTGTGCGGTGTCCGGTTCCCCGTCGTAGTTGAAATAACATCCGCCTGGAACACCATCGTTGGCCGTACGGACCACCACGTGAAGTTCGGCCCCTCTGGACGTAAAGGATGGGTGATAAACGTAGAGCTTAATCCCCCTCACGCAATCCGTCATGTTGAAGAACGCCAAGGAGGATACTACGACCAGGGAGAAGAGGAGTTTTCTGATACCCCCTTTACGGACCTTACGGATTAGAGATCGTATCATAACAATAGGATTTTACGGTAGAAACTTCCCGCCGTTAGACTAACATACAAAAGTATTGTAAATGTTTCAATTTTTGCGACCTTAAGCGGAATATTAGGCGAACATCTACCGACCCCCAAACGCCGCGAGGGACATCCTCCATCAACGTCCCCCGTAAAATTTCCCCTTATGGTACTGCTGTCCGACATAGAGGACCTTGTCAGGGAGTACGGCAAGATAAGGGGGTATCTTTGACGAGGAGGCCCTGCGTAAGCGGATAGAGGAGCTGGAGGCGGAGTCCCTGAAGCCGGACTTCTGGTCCGACCGGAGGAGAGCGGGGAAGCTTATGCAGGAGCTCTCCCTCCTCAAGGAGAGGCTCAAGACCTTCCGGGAGATAGGGGAGAGGCTGGACTACCTACGGGAGGTGTACGAGTTGGCGGAGGAGGACCCGGAGATGGCGGAGGAGGTCCGGAGGGAGTACGAGGATATAAGGAGGCTCCTTGAGGAGTTCCAGTTGAAGCTGCTCTTTCGGAGGGAGGAGGACTACCAGAACGCCATCCTTGAGATCCACCCCGGAGCGGGGGGGACGGAGAGCCAGGACTGGGCGGAGATGCTCTTGAGGATGTACGTCAGGTGGGCGGAGAGGAGGGGCTACAAGGTCAGCGTCTTGGACTACCAGAAGGGGGAGGAGGCGGGTATAAAGTCTGCCACCCTCCTCATCCAAGGACCCTACGCCTACGGGTACCTTAAAGGGGAGAAGGGCGTCCATAGGCTCGTCAGGATATCCCCCTTTGACGCCCAGGGCCGTCGTCATACCTCTTTCGCTGCCGTCGGCGTACTCCCGGAGATGAAGGACGTTGAGGTGGAGATTAAACCGGAGGACCTGAAGATAGAGACCTTCAGGTCCAGTGGGGCCGGTGGCCAACACGTCAATAAGACGGAGTCGGCCGTACGTATCACCCACATACCGACGGGTATAGTGGTGGTGATGAGGAGCGAGAGGTCCCAGCACCAGAACAGAGAGAACGCCATGAGGGTCCTCAAGGCCCGCCTATACGAGTACTACCGGCGGAAGCAGGAGGAGAAGTTGAAGGAGCTGGCCGGTCCCAAGTCCTCCATAGAGTGGGGACACCAGATAAGGTCCTACGTCCTCTACCCCTACAGGTTGGTCAAAGACCACCGGACGGGCTACGAGACCTCCAACGCCGAAGCCGTACTGGACGGCTACATAGACGAGTTCATAAAGGCCTACCTCTTTCAGACCGGAAAGGACGGGTAGGACCGAAGACAGCCGATGTTCAAACGCCCGTGGCTCCTCCTTCCCATCCTCCTCGTCTCCTGTAAGGGGAGGGTGGACCGCTTCCCCTACGGTAAGGGCTACACCTTCGTAAATCGCTGGGGAGACACCGTCCGGTTGGACTCCCTCCGGGGCCGTACCCTCGTCGTGACGTACTTCTACACCCACTGCCCCGACGCCTGCCCCCTCACGATGGGCAACCTCAAGCGGCTCTACTCCACCCTCCCGGAGGACGTAAGGGGGAAGGTAACGTTCGTGGCCGTCAGTCTGGACCCGGAGAGGGACACCCCTCCCGTCCTTAGGGAGTACGCCCGGCTCTACCGCATAGACTCCTCCGGTTGGCTCTTCCTGACGGGAGACCCTAAGGAGATACGCCGTTTCATAAGGGAGGTGGGGGTGATAGCCGTAAAGGGTAAGGTTAGGGTGACCCCCAGGGGCGATACGGTGTATTTCCTAACCCACACCGACTACGTCCACGTCGTCTCCCCCGATGGCCGTATCCTGTACGTAGGGGACGGTGAGAGGCTGGACCTGAAGAAGGCCCGCCAGAGCGTACTCTCCTCCCTGCCTTAGAATAGCGGGGAGGATGTTTGCCCTTGAGTTCCTGAACTTCGCATACAACGTCGGGGAGTTCGCCTCCCGGAGTGAGGTCTTCTACCAGTCCCCATTCAACCCCCTCGCCCCCGGAAAAGGTGTGGGTGTAGGTCTGGCCAGTGGGACGGTTCCGGGGGACCTCTTCGGCGGGATAACCCTCGGCTACTCCCCCTTCTCCCTCTCCCTCAAGGCTTACCGTTCCGGGGACATACTCATCACTACCTTGCCCGACACCTCATCCCCCCCTTCCGAGGACAACCCCCCGGAGGTCGTAGACCGGGTAAAGTTCGGGGCGTACGAGGGTAGGGTATCCGTTGCGAAGCCCATCGGGAAGGTCAAACTATCTACAGCCGTTAAGGTCATATACGCCGGGGCCGGGAAGTACGGCAGGGGCGTAGGGGGTGGTCTGGACGCCTCCCTCCTCTACTCCCCTCTCTCCCGTACGGACGTCTATCTCGGTCTGTACAACCTCCTTACCTCCCCCGTAGTCTGGAGTACGGGTAAGAGGGAGCTGGCCCTCCCGACGGCCGACTTGAGACTCCGCCTTAGGGCCTTCGGCACCACCTACCTGATTCTGGGAGGGGAGTACGTACCGGACGGTAGGGGGTTCTCCTTCCTGCGGGACGGTTTCCTCGCCCTCCGTGCGGAGGTGTGGAGGTTGAGCGTGTTCGGTGGCCTCGTTGAGGGTAAGGGGAGGCTCGGCATCTCCTACAGGCACAGGGGGACCACCTTCTCCTTCGGCACCTCCTACCACTACGATTTTGGCTACTCCTTCCTCGGTAGCGTCTCCTTCGGCCTGTGAGGGACGACCTTAGAATACGGGGGGAGTATGTGGTTTATGCCCTTCCTTGACAGTTTGTTGTTTTATGGGGGATTGACGAGGAGAGACCTGACCTTTGACAAGGACCTCTCCACCCGCACCGTCCTGAAACCTCCCCCCGTCCTCCGTTTCCTGAAGGACCCCATAGCCCTAATGGAGTGGGCGGGCGACTCCCTGCCCCTCTACGCCCGTATGCGACCGGAGGACGTCCCCCACACCCTCTGGATGGTCAGGTACAGGCCCGTTAAGATGAGGACGAAGTTCACCGTAAAGGACAGCCTCATACGGGGGATAGTGGAGACCCTCCACTGCGCCACCTACTTTACGGACAGGGCCTTCGTAAAGCTCGGCAAGAGGAAGGGGAGGCTTAGGAAGAAGCTCCTTGAGATGTGGGACCCCGATGCCCCGGAGGAGGACAGCCTCCTCCATTCGGAGGTGAGGCTCTTGAGCGACTCCACCGACTACAACCTCCTCCTGAACGCCCTGATGTGCCTCATAAACTTTGACACCTCCTCCGTACCGAGGGTGGAGGGGGACTTCCAGTACGAGTACGTGACGGGCTTCGGAAAGGTGGCTGTAGGGGGTACGGGAAGCAACACCTACAGGGGAAACTACGTCGCCATCTACGACTTTGGCGGGGACGACCAGTACATCTTAGACAGCCCTCCCGTCCTCATCGTGGACCTCTCCGGGGACGACAGGTACTCCGGAACCTTCGCCGCCGGGGTCTTGGGGGTCTCCGTCCTCTACGACTACGCTGGGGAGGACACCTACAACTGCGACTCCGTCTGCGGTGGCGTTGGCCTCGGAGGTATAGGCCTCCTGTACGACCGGGAGGGGGACGACTACTACTCCGGCGGCTTCCACTCCCTCGGAGCCGGGACCTTCGGAGGCGGATACTTGATAGACGGGGGCGGGAACGACATCTACAAGGCCGTAATATTCGGTGAGGGCTTCGCCGGGACCTACGGCGTCGGCGTACTCTCCGACTGGGGCGGCAACGACGTCTATACCCTCGGCTACGGCCCCATCCACAAACCCCTCTTCCTCCGTCAGAGGCAGGCGATGGGCCAGGGCTTCTCCTTCGGTTGGAGGGACCGCTTCGGTGGGGGGGTCGGGATACTGGCCGACGCCTCCGGAAACGACAACTACGCCGCCGGCACCTACGCCCAGGGGGTTTCCTACTGGTACGGCCTCGGTCTCCTCTACGACGGGGAGGGGGACGACCGGTACATCTGCGCCGAGTACTGTCAGGGGGCGGGAATACACCTATCGGTGGGCGCCCTCGTGGATAGGGACGGGAACGACCTCTACTACGCGTACTACGGGCCGAGCATAGGGGAGGGCCACGACCTCTCCGTCGGCTTCTTCTACGACTCAACCGGGAACGACACCTACTACACCAGCGGGGGCTTCGGCGTGGGTCTGACCAACTCCGTCGGGATATTCGTGGACGGGGACGGTAAGGACAACTACTCCGCACGGGAGGAGGACATCTCCTTCGGTGGGGCGAACGTCCAGAGGGAGATGGGGGGTATAGGGATCTTCCTTGACCTCGGCTCTGATGCCGACGTCTATCCCCTCCGCTCCAAGGCCAGGAACGGTTCCCTGTGGGTGAGGCCGAGGTGGGGCCTTGGGTGGGACAGGTGACCCCGTACCGGTGTAAAATACCTTCGGTGTTTTCCGGAATCGTTGAAGGACGGGCGAAGGTAAAGGACGTAAGGGATACGGGTAAGGGGAAGAGGGTGACGTGGGAGTTTGATAGGGACGTAAGGCTGAAGGTGGGGCAGTCCGTCGCTATAGACGGCGCCTGCCTTACGGTGGAGGAGGTGAAGGGGAGAGAAGCCACCTTCTTCCTCTCCGACGAGACCCTCAAAAGGACCAAGTTCGGGAAGGTCCTGAAGGAGGGGTACGTTAGCAACTACGAGAGGTCCCTGAAGGTGGGCGACAGGTTGGACGGCCACATCGTCCTCGGACACGTAGACGGGGTGGCCATCCTTAGGGAAGTGATAGACCTCGGGGAAGACGGGAAGGAGTGGGTGGTGGAGGCCCCCGCTGGCCTTGAGAGGTACGTCGCCCCCAAAGGCTCGGTAGCCTTGGACGGCACGAGCCTGACCGTAAATGCCGTAGAGGGCAACCTCTTCCGCATCCGCCTCATCCCCCACACCCTCAAGGTGACGGCCTTGGACCTCCGTAAGGAAGGGGATCCCCTCAACTTTGAGGCCGACGTCATCGCCCGGTACGTGGAGAGGCTAATGGAGTTCAAGCGATGAGCAAGTTCCCCCTGGCCCTCGTCTCCCTCGGCATAGCCCTATCCCTCTTCAACCTCCGACTCGGCCCCATCGTCTGGGCCTCCGCCCCCATAGTCGTGTACGTGGTCGTCTCCATCGCCCACCGCAGGCAACTCGGATGGTGGTCCCTACTCGGTATATTGAGTGCCTCCGTCGCCGTCCTCTCCTACCTCCTCAAGGCGGGGGGCTGACCTTATGGTGACCAAGGAGACCCTCGTAGACCTCTACCTGATGGGGGTATCCGCCGTTCTGCCAGAGAACCTGATAAGGACGGCTGTCAGCATATTCGGACCCTTCGTAAAGGTCTCCCGGTTCCGTTTCAGGGGCGGGGTCCACGTCCTCGGCAGCGGCAAGGCCTCCGTCAGGATGGCCAACGAGGTCCTCAGCATCCTCCGGGACAGGGTACTCGGTGGAGTCGTGATAGGGGTTGAGGGAGGGGCGAGGGGCAAGGGAAATCGGATAGAGTTTCACTACGGTACCCATCCCCTACCCTCCGAGGGGAACGTAAGGGCCACCGAGAGGCTCTTGGAGTACCTCAAGGGACTCGGACCCAACGACCGTTTCATATACCTCCTTTCGGGTGGTACCTCTGCCCTCCTTGAAAAGCCCATCCCACCCATAACCTTAGAGGAGCTGGTGGCAACGACCGACCTCCTCCTCAAATCCGGTATGGATATACGGCAGATCAACACCGTAAGGAAGCACCTGTCGGCCATAAAGGGGGGGAAGCTCGCCCGTATGACCGAGGCCCTGGGGTACGTTCTCGTCCTCTCCGACGTCGTTGGGGACGACCTCTCCTCCATCGGCTCCGGCCCCTTCTACCCCGACCCCACCACCTACAAAGACACCTACGACCTCCTCAAGTCCTACGGCGTATGGGATAGGCTGCCGGAGAACGTCCGGAAGGTGGTGCTGGCCGGCATGGAGGGGGAGATACCGGAGACCCTCAAGGAGATACCGAGGAGGATCCGCCACATCCTCATCGGGAACAACCGTACCGCCCTCCTGGCCATACGGGAGGGGGCGAAGGCCCTGGGTATCAGGGTGAAGATAATGACGGACACCCTCCAGGGGGAGGCGAGGGAGGTGGCGCGGGTCCTGTACTCCCTGGCTCGACACCTGGCCCTCTACCGCGAACCCTTCCCGACGCCCGTCCTCTTAGTATTCGGGGGTGAGACGACGGTCACCGTCAGGGGGAAGGGGAAGGGGGGGAGGAACCAGGAGCTGGCCCTCGCCTTCCTTAAGGAGATGGAGAGGGGCCTTAGGGTGATCCTCTTGAGCGCCGGGACGGACGGGATAGACGGCCCCACTGACGTAGCCGGGGCGGTGGTTAGCGACGCCGATAGGGAGAGGGTGGAGAGGGAGGGGATAGACTTAGACAGGTTCCTTAAGGAGAACGACTCCTACACCCTTCACGAGGCCTTGGGTACCCACGTAAGGACGGGACCCACGGGAACGAACGTCGCGGACGTGGTAATGCTGTACGTAGAGGGCAAGAAATGAGGTTCCTGACAGCTTTGCGTCAGCCCACCATAAGGAAGTTGGAGGTGTTGGGGGATGCGGATATAGTGGTGGGCATACCCACCTATATGAACGCGCACACGGTCCGGAAGGTCATAAGGACCGTGTGTCAGGGGCTGCGTATGTACTTCCCCGACAGGAAGGCCCTGCTCTTCGTATCCGACGGAGGCTCAACCGACGACACGAGGGAGGTGGCCCAGTCCGTAGACTTGTCCGACTACGCCCACGAGAAGATAGTGGCCATATACCGGGGACTGCCTGGAAAAGGCTCTGCCTTGAGGGCGGTCTTTGAGGCGGCCAAGTTCTTAGGGGCCGAGGCCGTGGCCCTCTTTGACGCCGACCTCCGCTCCATAACCCCGGAGTGGGTGCGGAACATCCTGACACCCATATTTGAGGGGTACGAGTACATCACGCCCTACTACAACCGCTACAAGTACGACGGCACCATCACCAACTCCATAGCCTACCCCCTAACCCGCGCCCTCTTCGGTAAGAGGATAAGGCAACCCATCGGTGGGGACTTCGGCGTGGCCGCTTCTTTGGCCCACCACTACGTCCATCAGGACGTCTGGGAGACGGACGTCGCCCGCTTCGGCATAGACATCTGGATGACCGTAAACGCCATAACCGGAGGTTTCAGCATAGCCCAGGCCCGGTTGGGGGCTAAGATCCACGACGTCAAGGACCCGGCCAAGCACCTCTCCGGTATGTTTAGGCAGGTGGTGGGGACCATCTTTAACCTCTTAGACGAGTACGAGGAGTACTGGAAGGAGGTCAAAGGCTCGGAGGACATCCCGATCCTCGGCGAGTTCGCCGGAGAGGAGCCACCGGCCTTTGATATAGACGTAGAGGCCCTTGTGAGCTACTTCAAACTCGGATACGAGAACTTCGGCGCCCTCTGGAGGAACATCCTTGAGCCGGAGGACTACGGGGTGTACGAGGCACTATATCACACCGATGACCCTTCAAAGTTCGTCCTGCCCAACGAAACGTGGGCGAGGACGGTCTACAGGTACGCCATCACCTTCCACAGCATGCCCCGGCAGAGGTTCAAGGTCCTGAACACCCTCATACCCCTGTACAACGCCAACGTAGCCAACATATACAACCGCCTTCGGGACGCGGATCAGGTGGAGGCGGAGGCGTACTTTGAGGACCTCGCCCGGACCTTTGAGGACCTGAAGGAGTACTTCGTAGCCCTATGGGAGGGGATAAGGGCGGAGGAGAAGGTGAGGCGCTGAAGGGACTCACGGCCCTTTTTAACGAGCTGCCCGAAGAGATCCGACGGAAGGCCCTCATCCACAAGAGTATGGGGAACATGGACTTCTTCCGTCTGGCCACCCTCGGCGACGCCGTCCTGAACCTCTGGGTGGTCTCCCGCCTCTTCGCTATGGGGTTGGACGAGGAGGACATAAGCACCCTCGCCGCCGATTACAAGAGCAACTACGCCCTCTATCTCGTGGTTAAGGCCCTAAGTCTGGACAGGTACCTCGTAGCCGAGGAGGGGGCGAGCAGCGAGTACTCCTACGCCAGTATGTTTGAGGCCATCCTTGGTCTCCTCTATCTCCACTTCCCCCTCAAGAGGATATTCGCCGCCCTTGACAGGGAGGTCTGGCCACTTTTAGTGGAACTGCACCCGGAGTTCAGGAACTACTGGCAGCTCCTCTGGAAGGAGAGGAAAGGAAGGCTGAAGGTCAGGTACCGGGCGGTAAAGGGGGGATTTAAGGCGAGGATATACTCCGGGGGCCTACTCCTCGGGGAGGGGACGGGTAGGAGTAAGAGGGAGGCCCGCAACGAGGCGGCCCGCACCGCCCTACGCCCTTATAATACCGCTACCATGGCAAAGAAGGTACTTCTGATCGCCGGCGACTTTGCGGAGGATTACGAGACGATGGTTCCCTTCCAGATACTGCAGACCGTAGGCGTCAAGGTAGACGCCGTATGCCCCGACAAGAAGGCCGGAGAGAGGGTCATAACCGCCGTCCACGACTTCACGGGGGAGCAGACCTACAGCGAGAAGCCGGGCCACTACTTCACCCTCAACAAGGACTTTGACAAGGTCAATCCGGAGGAGTACGACGGCCTCGTCCTTCCCGGTGGTCGCGCACCGGAGTACATCCGCCTCAACCCCCGCGTCCTTGAGATCGTGAAGCACTTCGTTGAGGCCAACAAGCCCATAGCGGCCATATGCCACGGTCCCCTCGTGTTGGCGGCCATACCGGGCGCCCTCAAGGGTAAGAAGGCCACCTGCTACCCCGCCGTCTCCCCCGACATCATCAACGCCGGGGCGGAGTACGTTGAGGTGCCTATGGACAAGGCGGTAGTGGACGGGAACCTAGTCACCGCTCCCGCCTGGCCCGCCCATCCCGCCTGGATGAGGGAGTTCATAAAGCTCCTCGGCATAGAGATAAGCGAGAAGTGAGGAAAGGTGGGGGGCCTCCGGCCCCCCGAGGGAAACGTGGAGATACTCAACCAACTTCCGTTTAGGAAGTATTCGGCCTTAAGCGACTTCCTCGCCTTCGTTGGCATATACGACGACGTGGCCCGTAGGAGGACTTGGAGGGAGCTGATAATGCGACACGAGGGGGCCATCAAGGGT
>WGAN01000078.1 GCA_015494805.1 Caldifarciminota bacterium | reverse complement strand
CTAAGGTTCCACTTCAGAGTGAAACCGTTGCATACGGAGTAGAAGGCCAGGACGTCTCCGGGTACCTCTATACCCTCCTCTTTGGCCGATGCCACCACCTTTTCTATCTCCTCCGCGGGGAGAGGGGGACGTATGCTGAACTCCTTCACCACCACCCCATCCTCCGCCTCAAGCATCTTCACCATCCCCTCAAGCCTGCCGGGAAACTCTGCAAAAAAGTTCATAACTCCGGATTGTATAGTTGCAGTTGGAAATCCTGCTACGGCCCGTTCGTCCGTTCCCGAACGCTGGAGAACACTATCGTAAGGTTTGAACCCTCGTAGAATACCCTCTATGATCATATACGGCAGGAGGCCGGTCTACGAGTACCTGCGGGCGGGGGGTAGGCCGAAAGTTATATACATCCAGAAGGGGAGCCGCCTTGACGACGACCTGTTGGAACTGATAACCGGCCATAAAACCCTTCTGGTGAATTCCAAGGAGTTGAACAAGCTCACGAGCGTGAGGGACCATCAGGGGGTGGCGGCAGACATAGGGGAGTTTAAAACCTACGACCGCAAGAGGATAATAAACGCCTCGCTAAAAACCGACAGGCCCGTCCTCGTCGTTGATAGGATACAGGACGTGCGGAACCTCGGAGCCTTGATAAGGAGCGCCGAAGCCTTCGGTTTTGCCGGTGTGGTGATACCGCCACGTAGGACCGCCCCCATCACTCCGGCCGTCGTAAAGACCTCCGCCGGTGCCATCTTCCACATCCCTGTGAGCATCTACAACGCCGCCAAGTTCATAAGTGAGTACAAAAAGATGGGGGGCGTAGCCGTCGGCCTTGATATGAGCGGCAAGGATATAACGGCCGTTAAACTACCCTCCCCTCTCGTCCTCGTGGTGGGTAGCGAGGGTAAAGGGCTGTCGGACATCGTGAAGAGGAGCGTCAATTACCTCGTTAAGATCCCTATGTTTGGACGCGTTCAGTCCCTCAACGCCTCCGTCGCCGGAGGTATAGGGATGTTCTGGGTGAGGCTCTTCGCAGGAAGGAGGTAGGGAGTTGAACAGGGAACGGATAGCCCAGCTCATAAGGGAACTTCTGATAGAGATAGGGGAGGACCCTGACCGAGAGGGTCTCCGTGGGACACCGGAGCGTATAGCCCGGATGTACGAGGAGATATTCGCCGGCTACAGACAGGATCCTGAAGTCATCCTCAACAACGCCATATTCCACCAGAAGTACGACGAGATGGTGGTAGTGAAGGACATAGACTTCTACTCCATGTGCGAACACCATATGCTCCCCTTCTTCGGGGTCGCGCACGTGGCTTACATCCCGAGGGACAAGGTGATAGGCCTATCCAAGATACCCAGGATAGTGGATATGTATGCTCGCCGCCTCCAGATTCAAGAGAAGATGACCGTCCAGATAGCCGAGACTCTTCAGAAACTCCTGAACCCGCTGGGCGTAGCAGTCGTGGTGGAGGCCATTCACCTATGCTCGGTGATGCGGGGGGTGAAGAAGCCCCGCAACAAGATGATAACGAGCGCTATGTTGGGCGTCTTCAGGGAGGATATAAGGACCCGGAACGAGTTTCTCCAAATAATAGGGAAGAGGTCGGTGGATTGGATGAAGTAGGGGGATAGGGAGCAGCAGCCTAGGCAAGCGAACGGAGGGGATGGAAGGGTGTCCGAGGAGGTGTGGTTGTACAATTCCACTCTGCAGTTTCAAAATCCTGAAGTCGGTTTCGGGTTTTTGAAAGGGACAACCGTTCGCCGGATGGAATGATAGTTTTGAAGTTGGAACACACCCGTACCTTTTAGAATCCGTTAATGGGAGTGCAAGAATCCTAAAGTGCAACTTGCAGTTTACTGAAGTGCAGGTTTCAATTTCTTGAAGTGCGATTTACAGTTTTTGAAAAGGCGGACGAGCTACACTCCCGAACAATGGCCCTCCGGTGGATTGGGGAAAGTATCTTCCGACGATCTGCTGAAATGGAATCTTCCGTATCATAGGATTAAACCCGTATGGGTGATTTCTGGTAATTGTATCTTATGCCTACCAAAACTCGGTTTTTAAGATGGGTTGCGTGCAATGTTGTTCAAAATTTTGTAGTTTTTTGAAGTGCGAATTTTGGTTCCTGAAGTCCGGCTTTTCGTTAAATGGATGATCCACCTCCGGACGGATCTTTTCAACGGCTTTTCAAGGACCCTGAAGTGAGACTTATAGTTTATTGAAGCGCGGATGCAGGTTTTCTAAAGTACAATTACAGTTTTTGAAAGGGCGTTGTGCAACTTCCCCATCCGTCAGATTCTCACCCTGACCGCATGGACGCACTTCAGGTAAAGGCTCTCCGGGAAGTGGGGGAAATAGGGGTGGTCCTCCGGCTGTACGAGGACGGCGGGGATGTGGATGGGTATTCCCCGGTCTATGGCAGCGAGGCGGATGTACTTCAGCATATCCTCAAGGGAGGCTTGATAGGAGCAGGTGCAGATGTAGAGGTGGCCCGGTACCTTCAACCTCGGTAGGGCGTTGTAGGTCAGTTTCCAGACCGCCCCCAGTATCCTCTTCCTCTCCCCCTTCCGCTTGGAGATGGCCGGGGGGTCGGCCACTATGACGTCGTAGGCCTTATCGCTCTCGCCAAGGAGTTTGAAGGCGTCGTACTTCAAGACGTCAATCTCTACGCCGTTCAGTTTGGCGTTCTCCTTAGCCAACTCCAAAACCTCCCCCTTCGTATCCACGGCGAGGACCTTCGCCCCCTTCAGGGCGGCGTATACGGAGAAACCCCCGGTGTAGGAGAAGAGGTCCAGTACCTCCATCCCCTCACGGACTAGGGAGGCGACGTACTCCCTACTCCTCCTCTGGTCAAGGTAGAAACCCGTCTTGAGGCCGCCCACGACATCCACGTAGAACCTTACTCCATTCTCGGTTATGGTGAGGATGGGTGGCTCACCTCCGAGGATAGGACCCTTCACCGGCTCCAGGCCCTCCTCCCTCCTGCTCTCCATATCGCTCCTCTCGTAGATGAATCGGGGATTGAGGGTGGAGGTAAGGGCATCCACAACCAGGTTTTTCACCTCCTCCATCCCCCTGGAGCGCACCTGTATTACCACGCTGCCGTTGTACCTATCAACGACGAGACCCCCAAGGAAATCCGACTCCGAGAATACCACCCTGTAAGCCGTGGAGTTTATCCCGATGCGACGGCTTAGGGCTTCCCCTATCCTTCTCTCAAAGAAAGTCCGGTCTATCGGATCGTACTCCCGGCTTAGGAACCTCCAGACTATCCTCGCCCCCTTTGAGTACAGTCCCCTGCCTACGAATACGCCATCGTTGGAGAAGAGGTCGGCTACGACGTCCCCCTCCTCTATCCTACGGACCTCGTCCCTATAAACCCACGGATACAGGTTCCGGACTTTCCGGTCCTTGCCGCGTTTCAGGTATATGCGGGTCTCCCTCACCTTATCTCCCTTACGAGCCACTTGAGGAAGGACATCAAGGCCTTCCTACGGTGGCTTATGGCGTTCTTCTCCTGTGGGGACATCTCGGCGAGGGTGCGGGTGTGTCCCTCCGGTACGAAGAGGGGGTCGTATCCGAAGCCCCCCTTCCCCCGCTCAACCGTCGCTATCCTACCGGGTAGGACCCCCAAGAAGGTCTCCAGCCGACGGCCGTCGTAGAAGACGAGGGCCGTACGGAACTCGGCGTACCTGTCTCCCTCACCTCTCATAAGGTACAGGAGCTTCTCCCTGTTCTCCCTGTCTCCCCCACCGGAGAAACGGGCGGAGTATATACCGGGCGCCCACTTTAAGGCTCGGACGAAGAGGCCGGTATCCTCCCCTACGGCCGGTATCCCCGTACGCTCGTAGGCGTACCTCGCCTTTATCTCGGCGTTCTCCTCAAGGGTGGTGCCGCTCTCCTCCGGGCCGGGTAGGCCGTAGTCAAGGAGGGAGAGGACGGTAAAGCACGGCCCCAGAATCTCCCTTATTTCCCTCACTTTGTGCGGGTTCGCGGTGGCGAAGAGTATCGGGGGTCTCTTCACGAGAGGGTATTATACGGTACCGTGCGTTTGTGGAGAATCCCATCGGCAGGGTAGTTATAAAGGCAGGTTCCCCTCCGAGGCTGCGTTTAGTGCCGGCTACAAAGTATGCCAAGGTTGATAGCCTTATCGTCTATGTCGGAAGCGGGGAGAGGTTCTGCATCCTCACTATGAGGGTGGATATACGTATGGCCTGATGACACCGTAGGGGGTATTGAGAGCTAGAGGTAAAAAGTTGTCAAAGTCGTAAATTGATGGCATAGAGATACGATGTACCTACCCGGTATCCTTGGACCTATCACGTCTTTATCAGTCATCCTACGATCTAACGTTCTCCATCGGCCCCGACAGAGGCTCCACGGACTCCTGCTCCTCGTTTGATATGGGGCCGGTTTATCCGAAGCCGGAGGTTAAAGGTATGGATTTTCCCAATGAAATCCCACGTTTGTGGGGGAAACTTTAGTTGGCCTCATCCCGGCTTTATAATACGCATATTATGAGGAGGTCACTTACGTATCTTACGCTTCTGCTGGCGGGAGGACTTTACGCCCAGCCCTACGCCCAGGGCAACTGGAATGGTGGAGATGGGGTATGCGGTGTGGTTACGTCCTGGGGTACGCAGTTCTGTTCGCAGGATTCGGTCGCGTGGGGGATGCCGGGTCAGATAAACCCTGTAGCCACGGCCTACGACTGGTCCAGGTGGATACTGGACACGGTGGAGCTGACCGGTCCCGGTCCCTACGGTAACGCCTACCCCTACGATATGGACGGGGACGGGGACATAGACCTCGTGGGGTACAGATCCAACACCGTTTTGGTCGTATATCTCAACGACGGCCTTG
>WGAN01000077.1 GCA_015494805.1 Caldifarciminota bacterium | reverse complement strand
GCCCGCATAAAGATAGACGGGGATACGGTCGTACTCTCCCCCCGTCCCAAGGCCTTCAAGCCCACGGAGGACGCCACCGAGCCGGAGTACGTGGACCTCTCCCTCTCCCTTGACGACAGCCTCTTCGCCGCCCACCCGGTTGAGATAAAGGAGAAGTCCCCGGAGGATATAGACGTCACCGAGGCCGACATAGTCGTCTCCGGTGGCAGGGGGATGGGCAGCGCCGAGAACTTCCAGAAGTGGATACCCGCCCTCAAGGACGCCCTCGCCAAGGCTACGGGCCTGAAGGTGGCCTACGGCGCCTCCCGTGCGGCGGTCGACGCCGGGTGGGTAGACCACTCCCATCAGGTGGGCCAGACCGGTAAGACGGTCTCCCCTCTGGTGTACTTCGCCATCGGCATATCCGGGGCGATACAGCACCAGGCCGGTATGCGCACATCCAAGGTCATAATCGCCATAAACAAGGACCCGGAGGCCCCCATATTTGGCCTCGCGGACTACGGTATCGTTGCGAAGTGGGAGGACACCCTCCCGGAGCTCATAGAGAAGCTGAAGGGCGAGTAAGAGTGGCTCCAACGTACGGAAGGGGAGGGGGAGACCCCTCCCTTTTTGTTTTCGGCCCCACCCCGTATAATACGGACCGTTGGCCAAGCGACACTACCTCCTTGAGGGGGAGAGGAGACTCCGGCCGGAGGCGGGAAGAATAGCCGGTGTAGTGTGGTCCCCGTCCGGTGAGACCTTCGCCCCCCTCTCCGTAGACCTCGCCGTTTACGACCTCAATGGGAGAAGATTGCTCTATAAAAAACGTCCGTCCAGCGAGTACCTCCACATCGGCGTCGCCCTCGTAGGGGACTACGTCTTAGTGGGTAAGACTACGCCGGAGGTCTGGAGCCTTAAGACGGGTGAGGTCTTGAAGAAGCTGAAGGTCAATATATACTGGAGTTCGGGCATATCCGCCCCGTCCTTCTTCCTGTCCCAAGATGCCTCCCTCGTCGCCGCCGTCTCAAGGTTGGAGACCAGCGCCCACCGCTTCACCGTATGGGATACCGGGACGTGGGAGACTGTGAAGAAGGGGTACATGGAGGGGAAGGGGAGGATAGTCTCCGTCGCCTTCTCGCCGGACAACTCCGTCCTGGCTCTGGGAGATGTCTTCGGGAACGTACGGTTCGTGGAGACTAGAGGGAAGGCCCGCAGGTACGGCAGGACCCCCCTGCCCGGTGTATCCGCCGTCGTCTCCTGGGATAACTGGGAGAACGAACCTTACGGGGATACCTACGTCGCGTGGAAAGGGGAGGAGCTCCTGGCTCTCTCGTGGGCGAAGTGGGGGACCCTGGCCGTCCCCGTCCTCTACGTCCTTGATGGCCAACGGCAGAGGGTTAGGGACGTCTTAAACCTCTACGACCTCTTCAAGGCCTACGCTGTCCAAGAGGTTTTGACGGGGACGTACGGCCTTCCGGAGCTTTCCCTTCAGGCCTTCAGAGGAGGATGGGCCGTCAGCGTTGGAAGCGCTACCCTCCTCCTTGACGACTCCCTGAACCCGCGGGGCGTAATGTGGGAGGGGCCCGTATCCGTCTCCCCCGACGGGAGGCACTACGTGGTCTACGGTGAGCGCACAAGGGGGGTTCAGGTCTATGACCTTAAGACGGGGAAGGCCGTCCTGCCCTACGTACCCATCGGTGAGGTGAAGGGGGCCGCGTACCTCCCGGAGCGGATAACCTTCTCAACCTTCAGGGGAGAGGTGGCATCCGTAGGGTACGAGGGCGAAGATGTAAGAGAACACAGGGTGCCGGGGAGGGCTATAGGGGTGGCCCCATGGAGGGAGGGGACGGCCCTTGTCCTGGCGTCCGTAGCCCCGGATCCGGACGAGATCCTGCTCTCCGAGAACACAGGTCGGGTTATGGCCTTCGTCCTTGACGGGGAGGGGGCGACAGACGGGTACGCCCTTCAGGATCTCCCCCTCGTCTATCCGAAGGGGGCCTACGGGCCATCCATCTTAAAAGACGGGAGGTTTGAGAAGGTTGAGGTCAGCCTGCTATCCGTACCGGAGGGTGAAATATTCGCCGTCCTGTCTGGAGACAGCGCCCACATCTACATCTACGGCAAAGGGGAGGCTATGCTGAAGTACGACTCCGTTTCGGCCCTTGGCTTCTATCGGGACGGCTTTGTGATCAAGCAGAACGGGGAGGTGATAGAGGTAAGGTTCAACGGTGAGGAGGAGAGGTTCCCGGTGGGTAAGGACTTCTTCCCCGTCCACGCCCCCGATTCCCCCGTCCCGGTACTCGTGTCCAGGGACTCCGTCTTCATAAACGGGGAGGAGGTCCCGTACGAAATGGATACGGGTATCGTCTTCATCCTCAAGCGGCTCGTCTTCGGAGGTCCCCCCTTCCTCCCCGCTCACTACGACGGGAAACGGAACACCCTCCTTATACCCTACGCCAACTACGTCCTCATCGTCCCCCTTGGCGGCTCACAACCGGAGGCGATAAAGCTGGAGGAGAGGGAAACGTCCTCGGAGTACGCCGTAGGGAGCGTATTCTGTCGCAAAAACACCCTCTACGGTCTTGAGCTGGGCGAGATAAGACGCTGGAGAAAGAGGGGGTTGAAATGTACTTAGACCTAAGACTCCGCCTTATGGGGGAGGAGGGCCTTAGGGAGATCCTCGGCGACCGGTTCGTAGAAAAAGGCCGGGAGATTGCGGAGAAGGGTGAGGTCCTCTTCTACGACTCCACGGATACGGAGGCGACGGCCGTTGTGTCTGGCTGCGAAGTACGAGCCTCCTACGACTGGATGAGGGACGAGATGAAATTCAAATGCGGATGCCACGGGAAGGCCAAGGCGTGCGAGCATGTGGCCGCCCTCCTTCTGACCGTTCTGAAGGAAAAGGAGAGGTACGAGGCCCTAAGCGAAAAACTTTCATCAACGGCCCTCAAAGGGGATCTGGCCGTACCGGTGAGCCTTCCGGAGGTTAAGGGTACGTCCCTCGCCCTCTTCGTCTTCGGCTCTAACAGGGAAGAGATAGAGTCCATGGGGCTATCCCATTTCCTTGAGGTGATAAATCTGGCCGAGAGGATGGGGGTAAGGGACCCCGTGGCCGTAGGTGCGGCGGCCGAGAAGGTCATAGACTTCTTCGGAGGGGAGCCGGAGGAGGCCGCAGACCGTATCCTGAAGACCTACGGGGACGATGAGGAGGTTCTGACAGCCATCCTTAGGCTCCTTGTGCGTGCCTCGTATTTGGCACCTACGGAGAAGATAACGGCCACCCTCCGGTTGTTGGCCGGACGTATGGAAGTGTGGGAGGATATAAAGGGGTACTTGAAGGTGTGAGGTAGAGACATTATTTCAACACATCATCAACCTTAAGCCTAAAGCCTTTTAGGATGCACGACTCAACCTCCCCGCTGCCAGCGGCGATACTGTGCAGGACGTACTTATCGTCCTTCAAACACCAAACTTCAATCGTCTTCAGTCCCGGATACACTATCCAGTACTCTTTGACGCCGTACCTCTCGTACAGGGCGAACTTTTCGTATCGGTCCCTTACGTAGCTACTCGGTGAAACGATCTCAACCGCCAAGTCCGGAGGGCCAAAGAGACGCCCGTCTTTGACGTTTTTCAGATTTTCGTTAGGGATGAATACTATATCGGGCTGGACGACTACAGTCTCGGATAGGATGACGTCAAAGGGAGCATAAACAACCACCCCACTGTTCCTATCGCTGACGAAGCGGTCAAGTGCTATCACTATAGCCTTAGAAATCAGTTGATGTTCAAAGGACGGTGCCGGCATTTCCTCCAACCTCCCGTTTATAAGTTCGTACCTTTTGTCATCGTCAAGTTGGAGATAGTCCTCGTAAGTTAAAACCTTCTCCTCCGGCTTATCAACTACCGCTTCCCCCATCTTCAACCTCCTTCAGCAGGTCCTTGAGCCTGAACTTCACCCCCTCTAAAAGCTCCACCTCCTCATCTTCACCGAAAGATTTAACTCCTCCCTTGTCAATCACTACTACCTCTCTATCCTCCGGGAAAACCCAAACCTGCCTCTTCACCCCCCACCTCCTGTAGCCCTCCATCTTCTCAAGGATGTAGGGTAGGCTGTCGGATGGCGATACTATTTCAACCACCAAATCTGGCGGCACCTCTATGGCTCCTCCCTTTAATTTCCACTTATTTCTAGAAATAGCCACTACATCGGCTCCGCGGAGAGTTAGAGGAGAACGGGAGAGAAGCAGAGCCACATCTCCGACCAATACGAGCATCTGTTTCGTACCCTCCCTTATCAGGGAGGCTATTTCCATCTCCAAGAAACCGTGGGTGTCTCCCGTAGGCATCTTTCTAACCTCCTTACCTCTTACAACTTCCGAGACTTCTTCCGGTATCCTACCGCTTAGGTAGTCCTCGTAGGTCCAAATCCTCTCCTTTGGTTTCTCAAGTACGGCCGCCTTCATTTCATCACCTCCTCAACTTTTACTTTAAAGCCCTTGAGGACGCAGGATTCAACCTCCCCGTTGCCAGCGGCGATGCTATGCAGGACGTATTTGCCGTCCTTCAAACACCATACTTCAATCGCCTTCAGTTCCGGATACACTATCCAGTACTCTTTGACGCCATACCTCTCGTACAGGGAGAACTTTTCATATCGGTCCCTTACGTAGCTCGTGGGGGATACCACCTCAACTACCAGATCAGGAGAACCGAAGAGACGACCGTTCTTGACGTTCTTCAGGTTTTCGTCGGATATAAAGACTATATCGGGTTGGACAACCACCATCTCGGATAGGACCACGTCAAAGGGAGCATCTACGACCTGTCCGATTCTCCTCTTCCTTACGTATTCCCAGAGGAGGAACTCTAAATCCCGTGAGATAACTTGATGCTCAAAGGACGGTGCGGGCATTTCTTCCAACCTCCCGTTTATAAGCTCGTACCTCCTTTCATCCTCAAGCCTCAAATAGTCTTCGTAGGTCAAGACCTTTTTCTTAGGCCTGTCAAGTACGGCTTCCTTCATTTCAATACCTCCTCAACCTTTACTTTAAAACCCTTGAGGACGCAGGATTCAACCTCCCCGCTGCCGACGGCGACAGAATGCAGTACGTACTTGCCGTCTTTCAAGCACCAGACCTCTATTGCCCTGTATTCCGGATACACCAACCAGTATTCCTTAACCCCGTATCTCTCGTAGAGGGAGAACTTCTCGTACCTGTCCCTCGCGTAGCTACTCGGTGAGACCACCTCAACCACAAGGTCGGGAGGGCCGAAGATACGACCCCTCACTTCGTTTTTACCCTGCTGGAAAACGATAACTATATCGGGCTGTAAGACGACGTTCTCCGAAAGTATAACATCCACAGGGGACGGTAAAACCTCCCATTTGGATTCGTCCTCCATCGGTAAGATCGCCTTCATAAGCCTCTTAAGTATCCTCTGATGCTCCGTCGTCGGTGCGGGCATTTCTTCCAACCTCCCGTTTATAAGCTCGTACCTCCTTTCATCCTCAAGCCTCAAATAGTCCTCGTAGGTCAAAACCTCCCCCTTCGGCCTATCAAGTACGGCTTCCTTCATTTCAGTACCTCCTCAACCTTTACTTTAAAGCCCTTGAGGACGCAGGATTCAACCTCCCCACTGCCGACGGCGACAGAATGCAGTACGTACTTGCCGTCTTTCAAGCACCAGACCTCTATCACCTTCTCACGGGGCAGAACGATCCAGTACTCCCTTACGCCATACTTCTCGTAAAGCCTGAACTTCTCGTATCTGTCTCTCGTGTAGCTGCTCGGTGAGACTACCTCAACCACTAAGTCAGGAGGGCCGAATAATCTTCCCTGTTTGACATCCTTTAAAGTCTCGTTGGATATAAAAATCACATCCGGCTGGACGACAACGGTCTCGGAGAGTATGACGTCAAAGGGAGCGGGGAGAACTTCCCCCAAATTGCCTTTATCGGAAAAGCCACGCATTATAAGGATTATTTTGGATATGATCCTCTGATGTTCAAGGCCTGGCGCAGGCATCTCGTACAACCTCCCGTTTATAAGCTCATAACGCTTTTCATCCTCAAGTCGGAGGTAATCTTCATAGGTTAGGACCTTCTCCCTCGGCCTATCAAGAACCGCTTCCTTCATTTCAGTACCTCCTCAACCTTCACCTTGAGGCCCTTGAGGACGCACGACTCAACCTCTCCGCTGCCAGCGGCGACGGAGTGCAGGGCGTACTTGCCGTCTTTCAGGCACCAGACTTCTATTGCCCTGTATTCCGGATATACCAACCAATATTCCTTAACGCTGTGCTTCTCGTACAGAGAGAACTTCTCGTACCTGTCGCGGTGATAACTACCCGGTGAAACTATCTCAACGACAAGGTCAGGGGGGCCGAATATACGCTCTTTCACAATATGGGTCCGTTCTGCAGCCACGAAGAGAATGTCAGGCTGGACAACGGTTGTTTCGGAGAGTATCACATCCACAGGCGCATACAGGACAAGACCCAGATTCCCTTTACCGACGAACCTCTCCAGAAGGATAAAGAGACGCTTTGAGATTATCTGATGTTCCGTCGTAGGTGCGGGCATTTCTATTAACCTCCCGTTTATGAGTTCGTACCTCTTATCGTCCTCAAGCCTCAAATAGTCCTCGTAGGTTAAAACCTTTTTCTTAGGCCCATCAACTACCTCTTCCTTCATCTTAAACCTCCCGTTTCCTGCCGTCCATATTCTAAGGCCGATGGCAGACGGTAATCAGTGCCTGAAGAGCCGCTTCCCCGTAAAGACCAGCTTTATGCCCAACTCCTTCGCCTTTTCAATAACCTCCGCATCCCTCTTGGACCCTCCCGGCTCGGCCACCACCTTGACGCCGAAGGTGTGCGCCCACTCTACGGAGTCGGGGAAGGGGAAGAAGGCGTCCGAAACGAGGGTGGCACCGTAGGCGTTCTCGTCCGCCTTGATCAGG
>WGAN01000076.1 GCA_015494805.1 Caldifarciminota bacterium | reverse complement strand
TCCCTATACCGTGTCCCCACCCGCCACCTCTGACGTAGAGATACCTCCCCTTCCGTTTCAGGACGAACAGGGAGGACTTGACGCCGAGGACCTGACGGACGTTCCAGTCTCCGGATACCTCAACCCTGCGGCGGCTCCCCACTATCAGGAGCCTCTTCACCCTCCCGCTCTCCGTCCTTGCTACCACCTTCACCTTCTTGACCTTCCCGACGTCTATTCCGAGGTGCTTCCTGACGTTCCGCCTCAACCTGTCCAAACTGACCTTCCTGCTCCACCTGAAAGCGGCCGTACCGTACCTTAGAATGCGGGGGATGCCATCGGAGGGGGAGCAGGCGACGGTCGTATCCCTCCGCCTGTACAGGGACTTGAGGGAGAAGGGGCGTACCTCCCCCCGCAGGTCGTCCACTTTACTCCATATGAGGGTGTCCCCCCAGGTTTTACCGTCCTCAAGGCTCCCACCGCAGGAGGTGAAGAAGGTGGCTATGCTGAACCTGTCCCCGTCCATCATAACTATACCCCGCGTGTGCTTCACTACGCTGTCTATTATGGGGTATCCGGAGAGGCCCCTGTAGACCTGGGTCGTGAAGTCGCTGGTGATGTCGTAAGGCTCATCCAGCAAGGCCCACTTTACGCCGGCTACGTCCAGAGCGTGGGTGCGGGCGGCTATGGTCTGTGCCTTCAGGGCCTCCTCGGGGTAGGAAGGGGACATCTCCCAGGGGACCACCCCCTTCAGGTAGTCCTCCACCTTCAGGCGGTTTATCAGGAGGAGCCTCTTAGCATCCGTCGTTGGCATTATCCACATCTCGCCGAGGTACCTCCGCCTCTTCTTGCCCCTGCGGAGGGTGAGGGTGTCGCACCGGTATATCACGGGGGAGGGGAGGGTCAGGCCGAGGGGTTGGACGCGTATCTTGCCCGTGGGTGGCTCCTCAAGTATGGAGTAGGCCGCCTTCTTGCCGGGGTACCTGTACCTCAAGGCCGCCTTCAGGCTCCGAAACGGCCCCTTAAGGACGTAGTACCTCGGATATACCCCCAGCTTCTTTATCACGAGGGTGGTATCCCGCCGGCGACGGGCCTCGGCTTCCACGAGGTTATGGAAAACCCCCACACCGATCCAGTGGAGTACCTTCCCTCTCTTCCCGCTCTTAAGCCTGAACTTCAACCTCCGGGGGGCGGGATCCAGGACGGTGCTGTCCCCCACCTTCAACACGCACCTACCACTGCCCTCCAGCTCTATCACCCTGTACTCCCCTATCCCCACCTTTATGAAAGGCTCCTGACGGAATATCTCCCTAACTACGAAGTGGCGGAGCTCCGTCGTATCCCTTACGCTCTCCCTCTTCGCCTCAAACCGTCTCCTCCAGAGGGGTACGCAGGAGCTATATGCCCAGAAGCTTAGAAACGAGATGGTAAAGACCGCTCTTCGGATACTCATCCTTGAGTCTGACCTTGAAGCGGAGGGCCTTGTCCGTGTCTCCCCTAACGAGGTTCAGGTATATGAGGGCGTAGAGGGCCTTGGGGGAGAGCTTTTTATCCTTGAGGGAGTCGGCTATATAGAGCCAGAGGCTCTCGGCCTTTTCACTCTCACCGAGGTGGAAGTAGAGGATCTCCGCCCTCCTGTACGTAGAGGCCGGATCCTTCCTGTGGGTCAACCTCCTCCACTCGTCAAGCACCAACTTTATGCGGTAGGCCTTTCCCTTCCACCGATCGGGGGCGCTCTTGGCGACCCTATCAAACTCCACGGCCGCCCCGTTGTAGTCCCCCCTTATGAGCTTTATCCTCCCCACCAAGAGCATCGCGCCCCACTTCTCGTCGGCGGCGCTCTTTGAGACCTTGTCCAGTTCCTTGAGGGCTGCGGCGGTATCGCCTAAAAGGAGTTGGAGCTTGGCTATCTTGAAGCCTATCCTACCGGCGTCCGCGGAGGTCGGTGGCAGGTCTATGGAGGAATACACCTTCAGGGCCTCCTCGTACTTCCCCATGCTGACGAGGATGTCCCCCCTCTTCTCCTCTGCCAGCTTCCTCTCCGAAGGCTTCAGCTCAAGGGACAAATACCTGTTCAGGAACTCCTCCGCCCTACGGAAGTCCCCGGCCTTGAGATACACATCTACGCCAAGGAGGAGGTACCTCTTGTAAAGGGGAGAGCCGGGTTTCAAACCCCGTATGCTGTCAAGGTATCGGGCGGCGTCCCTGTACTCTCCGCTCTCGTACTTGGCGTACGCCAACCAGTAGTAAGCCTCGTTCGTCCTTACATCTCCGAGGGCGTCCAGAACCTTGTGCCTGAACCTCGGATCCAAGGCGTAGACCCGTGCCAGCTCTATCCGCGCCCGCTTTGCGAGGGGATGGTTGGGGAAGTAGGTCAGGAACTCCCTGAACTTCTTGGCGGCCTTCTCGTACTGCCCCTTCCGTGAGAAGGCGAGGCCGAGGTAGAAGATAGCGTCGGGTAGGTACTTGGAGTTGGGGTAGTACTTTATGAGGTAGGCGGCCTTCACCTCAAGGGAGTCGTACTTACTCCTCACCCGGAGGGTATCCCCCTCCCTCTCAAGCCTCTCAATCCGCTTAACTAACTGCTGGATGTTGTAGTAAGTGTTGAAATAGGCCCCGAAGTTGGGGTTGGCGCAGGAGAGGACGGGGGCGGCCAGGAGGACCAGCCGCCCCACTGTCTTAAACCTCATTATCGGACGATCACCCTGTAGGTCCTATCGCCCTCCCTTACGAAGTAGACGCCCTTCTTGAGATTCACGAAGCCATCGCCGTAGAAGAGGACGCTACCCCTGATGTCGTAGACCGTAGCCTTCCGCTTCAGGAAGATACCGCCGTCCGTCATGACAAAGGAAGAGGGGAAGACATCTTGCCTCTGCTCCTTTACGCCGATGACGGTATAGTCCACCAGCTCCTTGTAGTCCCAGGCGAAGCTCTTCACCGTGATAAAGGAATAGGACCACTCGGCGTACTGGTACATAGAGTCCTTTACGTATCCGAGGCCGGGTCTCCAGAAGAGGTAGTAGTCCCTCATCATGCTCTCGCTCCAGGCAGCATCGGCATCACCGATGGCGTTATAGACTTGGGAGGACCACAGGCTCCCACGGAGCCTTATGTAGATGGTATAGACGCTATCAAAGGTACCCGCAGGTACGGTTATACTGCCCATATCCAGGACGGAGACGCTGTCGACGGTGAAAACGAGGGTATCCAAGTTGGTGTAATCCGCATCCCCATCTACGTCGGCCACGAGAGTGTCCCCAACTATTCCGAGGGTCCAGGAGTTGCCTACGGCGAAGGGGGTCTGAAGGGCCAGTACGTCCACCTTTAGAACGGTGGTGTCGTTGGTCTTACCCACTACCATAAGACGATGGAGGTCGCTCCCGTCCTCATACACCGTATCCACGAAGGTGGTGGCGTCGGTCACGTCCCCAGAGAGGTAGCGGGAGTCGGTTATACCGCGGGCGGGATAGCCCATATAGGTGAAGTCGTAATCCACGCTTAGGGTCTCGGCGACCGTGTAGTTGGTGACGCTGGAACCGGAGAGGCTTATGTACAGGGAGTCCTTCCCTTCACCCTGGTACATCCCTACGTTGCCCACACGGATGCCGAGGTAATCCATCGCCTGCCCGTAAAGGGCGGACGACGTACCAACCAAAAGTATCGCTGCGATGACGTACCTCATAACGACGCTATTATACCGCCGAAACGGAAGGGGTGTCCCTCCACTTCCTTAAAATACCCACATCTATTACCCGGTTTTGATAGCACTTGCGTTTTTGGGGGGTCTCCTATCCTTCCTTCAGCCTATCCTTTGGGTGGGATTGCTCGCCCTCATCCTCCCGTTCGTCAGAAAACCGGCATACGCCTTACCCCCCGTCATCTTCTTCCTCCTTGGCTTCCTGCGGATGTACTCCATCCTCGGTACGGGGACGGCTTTGAAGGATGGGAAGGGATGGTACGCCGTAAGCATATACGACTGGGGAAGGGGAAGGGTACTCTACACCTACGTAAAAGGCAAGGCCATAAAGGTCAGAAGCGGGGAGGTGACTGTCTTAGCCGGAGGAAGGCCGGTCTTTCCGAGGGACGAGGTCCTCGTTAGGGGGGAGGTTAGGGGAGATACCTTGGAGGTCTGGGAGGCCTACTATAAGAGGGGGACGCGGTGGTTCTACGAGGGCTTGAGTAGGATGCTGTTGGATAGGACCCTCTCCGAGGATCAGTACAACTTCGCCCTCTCCGTCCTCACCGGTGTCAAGGGCCTTAGGTGGGAGGTTAAGCGGGCCTTCTACGAGACGGGGACGGGACACGTCCTCGCCATCTCCGGCCTCCACGTCGGCATCCTCTTCCTCGCTGTCGCCCTCCTCCTCCGTTTCGTGCTTCCCGGTGCATACGTTCCCCTTATAGCCTCGGCCTTCGTTTGGGCATACGCCTACGCCGTGGGATTTCTACCCTCGGTTGTCAGGGCGGCTACGATGCTAACCCTATTCTCCCTCGCCTCCCTCCTCTCCAGGCCGGTCAAACCCTTGAACGTTCTCGCCGTTTCCCTCCTCCTCTCCCTCCTCTTCCGTCCCCTGTGGGTCTTCTCCCCCTCGCTGTGGCTCTCCTACTCCGCCGTCGCAGGCCTCTTCTCCCTACGAGGAAAGCTCGGAGCAGTGTTCGGTGCTTCCCTCTTCTCCCTACCCTTTGCCCTGAAGTACTTCGGTAAGTACGCCCTCCTCTACGTTCCCCTAAACCTCTTGGTCGTTCCCCTTATGACGGCCTTTATGTATGCCCAGCTCCTCGCCCTCCTACTCCCCTACCCCTTCACCCACTCGGCCGCCCTCCTGTACGATCTGCTTGAGGGTACGATCGTAAGAGCCGCATCCCTCCACCTCCCCGCCCTCCATTACAGTATAGGTTGGCCTGCGGTCTTGGGCTACGTCCTCCTACTCTCTACCCTACTCCTGTGTCGTAGGTTCGTAGGGGCTAAGGGGAAGGCTGAAGAGCGCCTCACCGCCTTGCAAAACACTGCGGGTGGCGAGCGATAGAAGATCATCCGCTGATCCTTGGGAACGGATTCAACATCATACAGCAAATAGGCAACTTTCCTCCGGCCGGGCAACCCCCTTAAATACGAGCGGTCAGCAGGTCCTACAGCCGCCCTTCGGTTCCTCCTTGCGGCAGCCCTTGTCGTCGCAGACGTACCCCGGTGGGGGACGGAGGCCAACGTCCCTGACCCGGAGGACGTACCTCACCCACTCACCGGCGAGGGGATGGTTGAAGTCCACCAGGACGGTGTCCTCCCGGACCTCAAGTACGGTCATAGCTATAGGCTCACCGCTCTCCCCCTCCCTCATGTAGAGGACCCTGCCGGGGGTAAGGGGGATGTTTCCGAACTCCGCCTTCGGCAGCTCCCTGACCAGGTCCTCCCTGAACTCACCGAAACCCTCCTCCGGGGAGAGTTCCACCACCACCTCGTCCCCCACCCTCTTCCCCTCAAGGGCGTTCT
>WGAN01000075.1 GCA_015494805.1 Caldifarciminota bacterium | reverse complement strand
TCACAACCGGGAGAACCCCCTGTACGAGCGGTTTGACGACATCCTTGACATAATGAAGACCTACGACGTCACCGTCAGCCTCGGCGACTCCCTCAGGCCCGGAAGCATAGCCGACAGCTTTGACAGGCCGCAGATACACGAGCTTCTGGTCTTGGGTGAGTTGGTGGACAGGGCCCGCAAGGCCGGGGTGCAGGTGATGGTTGAGGGGCCGGGCCACGTCCCCCTGAACGAGATAGAGGCCCAGGTGATAGCCGAGAAGAAGATATGCAAGGGGGCGCCCTTCTACGTCCTCGGACCCCTCCCGACGGACGTCGGGGCCGGATGGGACCACATAACCGGGGCCATAGGTGGAGCCTTGGCCGCTGCCGCCGGCGTGGACTTCCTCTGCTACGTGACGCCAGCCGAACACCTCGGCCTACCCACGCCCGAACACGTGAGGACCGGGGTAATAGCCTTCCGCATAGCCGCCCACATCGGAGACATAGTCAAGGGGGTGAAGGGGGCCTACGAGTGGGACCTCGCTATGTCCCGCGCCCGCTACGCCCTTGATTGGGAGGCCCAGCTCAAGTTGGCCCTTGACCCCGTAAAGGCGAGGGAGATCTACGAGATGAGGGCGTCCAAGACGGAGGCCTGCTCTATGTGCGGACCCTTCTGCCCGATGAACTTGGTTGAGAAGTTCCTGAAGGACGCCAAGAAGGCCCGCGAGGAGGTCAGGCAGGTTCTGGAGGAGATGGCCACCGCCTAAGGGCTATATCCAGCCGTAGGTGGGAGGGGAGATCCTTATTATTCGCATAACGTTGAAGTACTTGAACCTCCCCTCCCCCGTATCCCCTATGACGTAACTCTTCAGGATGGTAATGGGTCGGATGTTCCACTCGGAAAGGCCGTAGCGGTGGGAGTAGTACTTGATGTTCACCCAGCCGTACTGCCGGGCGACCCGCAGTATGTCCACCGATTTGGCCGGGAAGTTGGACAGGGTTAGGCTCTCAAGACCCTCCACATCGCTGAATATCTCCGGCTTCCTTTCCCTTAAAGCCCTGAATACCTTGCGGGTTATACGGGCATCCGCCAAGGCCCGGTGGTTCTTCCTCACCTCTATGCCGAGGTACCTCGCCAGTCTCTCTAAGGAGTTGGGGGCGTCCTCGTATATGACCTTGGCTATCTGCTTCACGTCCACGACGTAGTTCAGGAGGGGTGGCTCCCCCAGGCGGTAGAACTCAAAGTTCAGGAAGGGGATGTCCAAGCTCAAGAGGTTGAATCCCACGATTATAGCGTCCTCTAAGAGGGGTCGCAGCTCGTCCTTTACCTCGGCGAAGGTGGGCGCCCCCTTGACGTCGTCGTATCCTATCCCGTGGACCTGAAACGCCCTCCTCTTTATGGGGGCCTGGGGGTTGAGGAGGAATGCCCTCTCTTCCGGCCTACCCCTCTCTCCTTTCACCACTAAGCCTATCTCAACTATCCTGTCCCTCCGGAAGTCCGTCCCCGTCGTCTCAATGTCCAGAAACACCCACTTCAAGGCGTTATTCTAAGGCCCTACCTGAACCAGAGGCCAAGGCCTACGGAGAGGACGGAGTGGATCCGCCTTTCCTCCTTGTCCTTGGAAGATAAGGCCCTACCTATCTCCTCCAACCTCATCCTCTCCAGGGCGAGCATCACCGTCCAGGGGGTCTTCCCGTACCGGTACCATAGGGTGGTCCTCAAGGCGAGGGGCTTGGAGTTCCCATCCCTTAGTACGGTTGGCCCGAAGGTCGCCCTAAGGTTCCCGCGGCGGTATATCCCCTCCAACCGGACTATCTCGTTCCCCCCGGAGAAGGCCACCACCTTGACGATGGGAGAGCCTACGCCGAAGCCCCAACCGGCGTTCTTTACGAGGTACAGGGAGGTACTCCACAGGTCGGTATGGACTGCCGCCGTTATCTCGTACCTGTCGGAGGGGGGGAGGGAGTTCCGGCCCTCTATAAGCTCGTCCGGGTTACCCCTAAGGAAGTACAGGCCCACCTGAAACTCCTCAACGTGTTCCCTCCAAGCCTTCAGGCGGGAGGACGAAGAAGAGGACGATGAGAGGGAGACCTTTACGGAGCTTGAGGTGGTATCGGTGGAGGTCGTATCCCTTCGGATCTCAACCGGCTCCGGTTCGCTCTCCTCCTCATCCTTGCCCGTGGTGTCGGGGTTGAGGAGTTTCTCCACCGTCTCCTTGTTGTAGTTGTCGTCAAAGAGGGAGGGCTTCAGCTTGTAGGCCGTCTTGTACTCCCTGTTGGCTATCTCGTAGGCCTTGTACTTGTATGCCAAAAAGCCGTAGAAGAAGTGTCCCTCGGCGTAATCCGGGTCCAGCTCTATAGCCTTCTGGGCGTGGTCTATGGCCGCCTCGTAGTCCTTGAACATCAGGGCCTTCATAAGCCCCCTTCCCAACTCCTCGTAGGCCTCATATACTTCCGTACCGGCGTAATGGCCCTTGGTTATGTGCCTAAGCTCTATGTTCCGCAGTACCTTCTTAACGACGGGGACGGGGATAGCGTAGGCCAGACCTTCCCGCCCCTCCCCCTCTCTGGCAAACACGACCCCCACGACGTCCCCCTTGCCGTCCAACAGCGGCCCTCCGGAGTTCCCCGGATTTACGCTCATATTCAGGAGGATGGGGTTATCGTCCTTGTCCGAGGCGACGAAGCCGAAAACCACCTTCAGTTTGTTGTCGTGGTAGGAGGTGCCGGGAAACCCCAGGGCTGCCACCGGCTCCCCCTGACGGAGGTACTTCCGGTTAGACAGGTGGAGGTACTTGAAGTTCTCCCCCACCACCCTAAGGACGGCTATGTCGTTGTCGGGGTCGTCGTACAGCAACTCGGCGAAGTAGAGACTCTCCATCAACTCCTTGAAGTTCTCCGTCTTGGCGTCGCTCAAAATTATGGCTATTACCTTCGCCTTACGCACCACGTGGCTGTTGGTGATTATGGTACCCGTTGAGTCTATGAAGAAGCCGCTTCCGAGGGATACGTTCCAGTCCGCCACCACGTCTCCCATCGCCCTTAGTTTGGGGAGTCCGAAGGCCAGTATCCGTACGACCGCCTTCTTCCTGTCCTCCGTAAGGACGGCATCCCAGTTGGGTAGGGTTATCTGTCCGAGGGCAAAGAGCATCGTTTTATTTTAAAGGCGATTACCTTCTGCCTTCAAGAAGAGGTCCAGCCAAGTCTCCGGGCTAACCTCCTCCGGCCTGCGGTGGGCGAGGTCCGGCGGTACCCCCTTGAGGGTGTTCTTCAGCTTCTTCCTGCGCCTGCCGAAGGGTACCTTCAGGAACTTGAGGAACCTAAGGGCGTCTATGCCCAGCCTATCCTCCCGTGGAACGAGCCGGATGAGGGCGGAATGCACCTTCGGGACTGGGGAGAAGGCCGTTCGTGGTACGTTGAAGAGTAGCCGGGGGGTAAAGAGGGTACGGGTCAGGACGGTGAAGGGGCCGTAGGCTTTCGTTCTCTCCTTCGCTACGAGCCTCTCGGCCACCTCCTTCTGGAGGATGAGGTGGATGTCCCGGTACAGGGGACGCTCTCCAAAGACCTTGAGGAGGAGGTCGTGGGTTATGTGGTATGGGACGGAAGAGAAGAACCTCACCCTGTCCGTTATTCCCCTCTCCCTAAGGAGGGCGGCTACGTCCGTCTTTAGGTAGTCCCCGCATACGGCGTCTATTCCCTTCCGCCTAAGGGCCATGCACAGGAAGGTGTCTATCTCAACGGCTACCACCCTCGCCCCCGCCTTCACAAGGGGGAAGGTTATGACACCGAGGCCCGGTCCCACCTCAACGAAGGTCTCCCCTTCCTTCGGGTCCACCGCCTCCACTATCTTCCTTACCGTCCTCTCATCCCGGAGGAAGACTTGGCTTAACTTCACTTCAGGAGGGGGGACCTGAATGTGATTATCCCTCCGGGACCGTAGGCCAAGACGAGGTACTTACCGTAAGCCCCCGCATCGTACAGGTACTGGCCGTTGGTGTAGTAGGCCGAGAGCAGGGGGGAGGAGGGCTGGGCGAGGGAGTAGAGTTTGGCACCGTTGCTGCCGAAGAGGCCTATCAGGACCTTTTTGTACCTGCGAAGGGCGAAGACGGGATGTTGGGTCTTCACCTCACCGACGAGGGGCTGCTCTCCCTTGCTTACGTCTATGACCTTTATCCCTCCTTTGGCGCAGGCGAGATACACGTAGTTCCCGTAGGGTTCCGCGTCTATTACGGGTGAGCCGTCGGAAGGTTGGTAACGGTAGACCTGCTCTATCTTCCCGTCCTCTACCTTGAAGATGAAGAGGCCGTCCTTGCCGGCGGATACGTAGAGGTACGGAAAGACGACCTTCAGGGAGGTGCCGGTGAAACCGGAGAAGGGGACGCTCCCGGCGTCTTGGGGGTCGGTTGGGTTCGTAAGGTCGTATATCTCCAGACCGGTGGAGGTCAGGACGAAGAGGTACCTTGATCCGACGGCTACGTTTATGATGTTTCCACCCGTCGTTAGGCTGGTTTTGAGCTGTCCCTTCTGGAAGTCTACTACATCTATGGTGGGGGCGGTACGGGTGTTGTATGCCACGTACATAGTCCCCTTGTAATAGACGACGTCAACGGGTCTCTCGCCGGTTACGTACTCTGGGAGCCTTACACCCTTAACGGAGTCCGTCAAGGAGACGAGGTTGAGGATCTTGACACCGTCCTCCTTGGCTACGAAGAGGAACCCCCCAACGAGGTGTATCTTCCTGACGTCGCCGAAGGTCCAGGTCCTGAACTTGTGGAGGCGGTAAATCTCCTCCTGTCCGCCCCCCAACTGCGTTATCAGAAAGGTTATCATCCCTTCAGGTACTCAATTATATCCACCACACGGTTAGAGTACCCCCACTCGTTGTCGTACCAGCCGAAGATCTTGAAGAGCCTCGTACCCTCTACGGAGCGGGTTAGGGGGGCGTCTATGACGACGGTACGGTCCTCCCCTTTGAAGTCTACGGAGACGAGTTCCTCGTAGGTTATGCCGAGTAGGCCCTTCAGGTCCCCTCTGGCGGCCTCTTCGTAGGCGGCGTGTATCTCATCAATCGTCGCGTCCTTCTCCAGCTCTACGGTGAAGTCTACGATGGACGGGACGGGTACGGGTACCCTAAGGGCGACGGCGTCCAACTTCCCCTTGAGGTCGGGGTATATCTCGTAGATGGTCTTGGCCGCACCCGTCGTGGTGGGTACTATGCTTAGGGCGGCGGCCCTGGCCCGACGGAGGTTCTTGTGGGGCGCATCAAGGAGCCTCTGGTCGTTGGTGTATCCGTGGACGGTGGTCATAAGGCCGTACTTCAGGCCGAACCTCTCCCTTAGGACCTTTATCATCAGGGCGAAGGCGTTGGTGGTGCAGGAGGCTGCGGATATGACCCTGTGCTTCTCCCTGTCTATGGCCGTATGGTTGGCGCCGTAGACGACGGTTACGTCCGCCCTGTCTTTGGCAGGGGCGGTTATCAGCACCCACTTGGCCCCGGCCTCTATGTGCTTGTGGGCCTTGTCGTAATGGCGGAACTTGCCCGTTGCCTCCACGACCAGCTCCACGCCCCAGTCTCCCCACTTGAACTCGGAGGGGTCAGGTATTGATAGGACCTTTATCTCCTTGCCATCGACGAAGATGCTGTCGCCCTTGCTCTCCACATGGGCGTCGTACTTACCGTAGGTGGAATCGTACTTGAGGAGGTGGGCGAGGGTGCGGGCGTCCGCGAGGTCGTTGATGTAGGCCACCTCTATACCCCTCCGGTGCGCTATCTTAAAGACCTGCCTCCCTATCCTTCCGAAACCGTTGATGGCTATCCTCATGGCTACAGTTCCTCCTCTATGTCAAAGGCCTCCTCTTCAAGACGCTCCTTTATCTGCTCGAACTTACCGACGGAATCTACGAGCCTGTCAAGGAGCCTGTCGGATTCCTCCCTTATCTTCTCCCTAACCTCGTCCCCGGTGTAAGGGGTAAGGAGGAGGGTCGCCAGGGCGCCCACCACCACCCCTACGACAAAGGAAACGATGACCTTTTCATTCCGCATAACAGGGTATTATACCGCTGTCGGGCGGCTTTAAAGGAAAATCCACCGCCTCCCTTACGGCATACAGCGGGATAGGATGTCTATCAGGAGGCCGAGGATGAGGGCGTTGGCGAACTTGGCCTGTAGCTGGGCGGTGTAGAGGTCCAACATACCGGCCTGGATGTAGTTGGGTTTGAAGGCCCAACGCACAAGCTTTACGGCCTCCGGTAGGGTTATGAGAGCCAGTAGGCTCCAAGGCGTCAGGACCTTCAGGATAACTAAAAGGACGAGGAGGACGTAGGCGGAGAAGACGAGGAGGGCGTAGTAGTACCTTGAGAGGTTTGGGCCTATGAGGGCGGCGAAGGTCCTGTATCCGCTCTTTACGTCGTCGGCTATATCCCGCATGTTGTTCCCTTGAAGGATGGCCACTATGAGGAGGGCTGCGGGGGCAAAACCGAGGAAGGGTTTCCAATCAAGGTTACCCGTCTGGACGAAGTAGGCCCCTACGGCTATGAGGGTCCAAGCGAGGAATACGGCGACGTCTCCGAGGGCGATGTACTTCCACCCCACCGGTATGAAGGCGTAGAAGAATCCGAGGACGAAACCCGCCCCTATCAGGTAAAGGAGCCTTACGTCGTAGCCCATAAGGTACCAGAGGGCGAGGCCAACCGAGAGGGCGGCGGCGTACAGGGCGAGGGAGAGGAGGAGGACCTCCTTAGGTCGGAGGAGCCTATCCACGAGGACCCGGCTGGAGCCGAGGGTGTCCCAACGGTCTGCCCCCTTGAGGTAGTCAAAGAGGTCGGAGCTGGCGTTCACGGCGAGATGTACCAGGACGGCACCTACGAGGGTGAGGAGGAAGCGGAGGGGATCAAAGCGGCCGGCGAGGAGAGTGCCAACGATGACGGCGGAGACGGTGGCGTATATCACCCAAGGGCGGGTCGCCCTTACGTAAAGCTGGAGGCGGGAGGGCCGGGGATAGACCTCCTTGAGCTTTTTAAAGGTTTCCCCGTTGAAGTCTATCTCAAAGCGGGGGAGGAATCCGCGGCTAAGGTCCGTGACGAAGACCCGCTTGGGCCTTATCCTGACGACCGTCGTCTTGGGGTTGGCCTTCAGGAAGGGGACGATGGGGAAGTTCCGGGCGGTTATTAGGGACCTCTCCTCCGGATGCTCCTCCGTCGGGCCGAGTATCTCGGCCACCCCCTCCCCCTGGATGAACCGAGTCGGCTCCCCGTTCTCTATTACGAAGAAGACCTCCGGGTTCCTGTGGATGTTCTGGAGGGTATGGCCAGCGTTTTCTAAGATGACGTATATGTAGCCGTCCCTGTCAGCGTAGTACGCTTTGGCGGACCAGACACCGTCCCCGTTGCGGGTGGTGATGGTCACCGTGTTGTTGGAGGACAGTATCTCGGCGAACCTGCGGAGTCTCTCCTCAAGGGTGAGCATAGCCATCAATTTTAAACGAGGGAGGGAAACCTATCCCAAAAGATCAGCATTACGGATAATCCGAACCACCCGGACGAAACTCCCCCTCTCCGTGCGTTTTTATCACCCGGTAAAAGGCGCCGTACAGGATAATGCGGGAGATCTGGCTCCTCCGTACGGTTCTGGGGATCCGCCTTGGTGGCCCGGTTAAAGGGGCCTTGTCCAAGGGCTATAGAGACAACTAAGCTCCCTCACGGGTATTGAGCTGATAGAGGGATACCCATCCGCCGCGCATGGTTCTATAAGGCCTCCGAATTTCTTGGCCATAGGAAAAGGAGAAGGATATAGAGATACTTCACAAAAATGCTAAAAATTTGTAGTTAATGGCATCAAATTGCCAAAAATCCTACGGACGTTTCCAAAAACTTAAACTTATCCCAGTTTGATGAGACTGCAGAGTGATTCTCATTCCACCAGCAGAATCCTCCTCACGGATGAAGGGTGGTAGTTTTCTGAAACCGGACTTTCGGTTTTTGAAGTTATGTTGAATAAAGTTCAAATAGGCAATTTTTTTAAAGTGAGTCCGAAATTAGGGTAGGTCGAAAACTAAACAAACTTTCGGAAATAAGGAGTCCTATCCTATCAACGACACCCGTTGAAAGAAGCGAGGTACATCCCTCTTTCCGGGTGGAGATACGATTCCCCCTGTGAGGGGTACCCCCGTTGCTCTACCACAGTATAATCCCCAACTATGTTGAGCCTCGTCATCTTCTTCCCGCTCCTTGCGGCCATACCGCTGTTTTTCTTTAGACCGGAGTGGAGAAGGACCTACTGGGTTTATGGGACGTTTGCTACCCTGTTGGAGCTTCTGTTTTCCTTGGGGCTTCTCGCCGGGTTTGACTTTGGCCACAGCGCGGAGTTCCAGTTCGTTGAGAGGTACGTATTCTTTGGCCTTGAGAACGCCCCGTACTACGTGGGGATAGACGGTCTGGCCCTCATCCTCATCCTCCTGACCACCTTCTTAACCTTCCTCGGCATAGTGTCCTCCTACAACTACATCAAGGAGAAGGTGCAGGCCTACGTCATCACGATGCTCCTCCTGGAGACGGCTATGATAGGCGTCTTCGCCTCCCTCAACATCATCCAGTTCTTCATCTTCTGGGAGGCCCAGCTCGTTCCCATGTTCATCCTGATAGCCCTCTGGGGACACGAGAACCGCGTGTATGCCGCCTTCAAGTTCCTGATCTACACGGCCGTCGGCTCCGTCCCTATGCTGGCAGCCATAATCTGGATCTACCTCAACTACGGCACCTTTGACTATCCCCTCCTCCTCCAGACCCTCCCTAAGGCCGCTGCTGACATCCAGAGGCTCCTCTTCCTCGCCTTCTCCATAGGTTTTATGATAAAGGTTCCCATGTTTCCCTTCCACACGTGGCTTCCGGATGCCCACGTTGAGGCTCCCACCGCCGGTTCCGTCATCCTGGCCGGCATCCTCCTCAAGATGGGTACCTTCGGCTTCTTGAGGTACTCCCTCCCCCTCTTCCCCGCCGGGTTTGATGCCTACAGGGGCCTGATAGCCGTCCTTGCCATAATTGGCATCATATACGGCGGCCTGATGGCGTGGGTCCAGGCCGATATGAAGAAGCTCGTGGCCTACTCCTCGGTCGCTCATATGGGATTCGCCATGCTCGGCATAGCCTCCGGAAACCCCATCGGGATACAGGGGGCGGTCCTTGTTATGATAAGCCACGGTCTGACGACGGGCGCCCTGTTCTTCATCGTGGGTATGCTCTACGAGAGGAGGCACACCCGCCTGATAAGGGACTACTCTGGAATTGCCAACAAGGTACCTAACCTTTCAGCCTTCTTCGGTTTTATGGCTCTGGCCTCAATAGGTCTGCCCGGACTCTCCGGCTTCGTCGGGGAGTTCTTGAGTATGATAGGGGCCTACAAGGCCAACCCGGTCTGGGGCTACTTCGCGGCCCCCGGTGTAATAGTGGCCGCCATCTACATGCTATCGCTGATAAAGAGGGTGGTCTTCGGGAAGCTGGATCCGGAGAGCGCAAAGATGCCCGACGTATCCTTCCGTGAGGCCTTCATCCTCGCCTTCCTGGCCATCTTCGTCATCTGGATCGGGGTCTATCCCATGCCCTTCCTCAACTTCACGGATCAGGTGGCGGGACTCATAGTGAGTGTTCTGCACTGATGGGTAAGGAGGACGGGGCCGGCCGAAATCGGCCTATCCTCTTGGTACTCTCGGCCCCATCGGGGGCGGGGAAGACCACCGTGGCCCGCAGACTTGTGGGGGATTACGGTTTCACCCACGTAGTAACGGCGACGACCCGCCCTCCACGGCCGAGGGAGAGGAACGGCATAGACTACCTCTTCGTGGATAGGGAGACCTTCCTCCGGTGGATAGAGGAGGGGAACCTCTTTGAGTGGGCGGAGATCTACGGGAACCTCTACGGGATACCGAAGGACCACCTCTACAGGCCCCTGAAGGAGGGTAGGGACGTCGTCCTGACGGTGGACGTGAACGGGAAGAGGGCGCTTGAGAGGGTGTTCCGCGATGATCCGTCCGTCCGTTTCGTCAGCGTATTCCTGAAACCCCCATCTCTGGACGTCCTTCGGGAGAGGCTCCTGCGCAGGGGGGACCCACCGGAGGAGGTGGAGAGGAGGCTGAAGAAGGCGGAAGAGGAGATGGCCTGGGCCTCGGAGTACGACCACGTGGTCATAAACGACGACCTCACCCGCACCGTTGGAGAGATAGCGAGGATACTCGGTCTGGATGGACAGGATAGAGCGGATTAGGGAGATAGACGGCCTCATATCCTCCGGGGAGTACGACTCCGCCCTCGCCCTCCTTGGGGAGATGGAGCGGGAGATGAGGGAAGAGGGGGGAGGACCGCAGCTCTTCAGTGTCCTGTGGAGGAAGGGTTGGCTCCTCTACCGGAGGAGGGAACTCCGCGATGCCCTCACAGCCCTTGAGGAGGCGGCCGGAGTTCTGCCTACCGGGTCTTTGACCCCCTCCCTCCTCTACCGGATGGTCTTCGTACTCTCCACAGCCGGGACGGTCGCCCACGAGCTGAAGGAGTTTGAGCGGGCGATAGACTACCACCGCAGGGCCTTGGAACTCCTTGAGGAGTTGGGGGGGTACCTCCCACCGGAGAGGTTCCACACCGATGCGGCTCGGTTGAGGAACAATCTGGCCAACTCCTTGGTGGGTGTGGGGAGGTTCTCCGAGGCGGAGGAGACCTACCTATCCGCCCTCTCCCTCCTCAATACCCTTGAAGGGGAGGGGGTGCCGCACCTGAAGGCCAACGTCCTCTACAACCTCGGCTCCTTGTACTACTACCTGAACGACGTCCGTTCGGCCTGCAGAATGTGGAGGGAGTCGCTGCGGATATACTCCGCCCTGTGCGAGGAGACTTATGGCGAGCCTTACTGCGAGAACGCCCGGAAGCTTGAGAGGTCGGTAAGGAGGAACTGCTCCAAGGAGACCTGAAATCACCTTTTCCTCCCCAAAACCACCATATAGCTCCTCTCAATATCGTTTATCTTCACCACCTTGACCGATAATCCCTCCTCCCGTGCTATCCGGACGTACTCCTCCGGCTCTATGAGATTCACGTCCATACCCGTCATAAAACGGTGGAAAGGCCTGTGGAGGACCGTAAACGGTGATGGGGCGGTGAGGGTTATAACGCAAACGTCTCCCAGTTCCTTGAGCTTTCTAAGGCCAGCGCGGTGGTTGAAGAGGACGAAAACGTGCATACTGACCACGACGTCGTACTCTCCCCTATGCTTGAAAAAATCCTCTTCCAAGAACCTGACGTTGGGTAGCCCCAACCTCTTTCCCCTTCTAACGCTTCCGGAGGACGTATCTATCGCCGTTATCTTGGAGGATGGTAGGGCGAGGGAGAGCCGCTTTGTGAGGAAGGCGTCGGAAAAGCCCACCTCAAGGACGGTTTTGGGTTTTAGGGATACGACCTCCCGCAGTATGCTCCGAGCGGCCTCCCTACGGAACCAATACAGAGGCGGAACGAGAAACATCGTCGCCCTCGCCGCGGGTAGGCCGTAGTAGAGCGAGGATAGGAGACCTCTCAATTCCCTCTATTCTACCTTCGTAGTATCCACTACGTTCCCCCTACAACTTTAGAATACAACCTTCAGCCGGGGTGGCGGAACTGGTAGACGCGCCAGATTTAGGATCTGGTGGGGTATCCCGTGCGGGTTCGAGTCCCGCCCCCGGCATTCCGGTATCCGCATGCGTAGGTAAGTTCCATAACCCCTATCATCGTCCCTACAATTTTTGGTTCCGGAAATGGAGGAGAAACAGCACCTTTTAGATTTCGTAGAAAGTTTAACACGCAAAATACGGGACTATATGAGATCTCACGGCCTTCCATCTCCGAAGTTTAGGGCTTTCTTAGAAGGTGGTTCAAGAGTGGTGATGGTTTCAGAGAGGGAGGCCCTTTTCCCAAGGGTTGTTAGGTGCATCTTTACTCCTCCCACCTATACGGTTATGGTGGAGGGTTTTGTGGTGGCATACGACACCCTAACCTCCTACGATGGCTCCAGCATAGAGGACAGACTGCTTAAGACCCTCTTTGATGTGATGCTGGAGTACGTCATAGAGGATTGAGGGGGCATACGGTCCCTATGGCTTTAGAATACTTGGTGATGTACCGGTTCATCCTAACCCTTACCGTCTTCCTACTCCTCTCCTGCGAACCTACCAAGGGGAAAAGGGGGGCGGACGGGAAGGTCCCGCAGGACGTACCTAAACCCTTGGTGGATTACGTCTATCCGGGTGCGAGGAAGGATAAGGTGTTCGTAGGGAGGGGCGTATCCGGGATTACTATGAGTACGAAGGACGATATAACGAAGGTGGCGAAATTCTACCTTGATAAGCTCGGCCTGCCCGACGATAAGGTCGTTTCCTCACAGTACGTCTCCTATCTCTACCACGTTGGCAACAGGGACATCATCGTCAATATTGAAAAATTCAAAGAAAGGACGAACGTCTCCGTATCCATCAGCGAGGGTCCGGGACGATAACATCCGGGTACCTTCCTCCAGTAGAATACCCGCCAGCCATGAAAAGGAAGGTAGAGTTCCCCGCGATAGGGAAGATCTCGCCGGAGTTCTTTGACGAGTACATCTTCCCTCACCTTGGGGCGAAGAGGGAGGAGGTCATCGTACCTCCCCAGCACGGCGTGGATACGGGCG
>WGAN01000074.1 GCA_015494805.1 Caldifarciminota bacterium | reverse complement strand
CTCTTCTCCTCGTGGGTGGCGGAGGCGAACCCCGGAGCCGTGCTGACGAAGTAGTGCCGGCCCTCGTAGAGGACCTCGTACCCCCCCTTCACCTTCCTTACGGCGAACCTCTTACCGTTCAGGACGTACCACCTACCGTACCTCTTCGCCTCCATCCCTCACCTCCGAAAGGCTGGCGACGGGACGCACCTTGAAGATGTCTATCCCGTCCTTCCCCTTGAGGATGCGGGCGTAGGTGTGGAGCCTCCCCGTCCAGGTCAGGCTCGTCCAGTAGGAGAGGGCCACTAACAGGAAGACCAGCATCCAGACGTCAAATACCAAGGAGAAGGCGTAGGTCGTGGAAGTGGGAATTGGGGTGTTGGTGGGGGCGTAGACGTCCATCGGGAGTATGAAGGCCAGGTAGTACGCCACCGGATAGGGGAGCTGGGGCAGGGTGAAGTGGAAGAGGGCGGGGTAATACACGAACTTGAACCTCGGAAGCAGGAACTCAAGAATGCGGGCAGAGAGCCTCACGGCCTTGAAGAGGGCGAAGGTGAAGATGGAGAAGGCGACCACCTTCAGGGAGTATATCCATACCTCGTAGAGGACGAACTTGTGGAGTTTCTCGTTGAATATGCTGAAGCCCTCGTAGTAGAGGTCAAAGGTGTCCCCCTCCATGGAGACGGAGACGGCCGGCCCGTATATCAGGACGAAGGCCCACCCCACTAACATGTAGATCAGGAGGAGGGAGAGGAGGACGAGGAAGCCGAAGGTCAGAAAGGTCACGACGACGGCGGGGTAGAAGAGGCCGGGTACCCTCCCCCATACGGACGTTAAGGCGTGGACGACGAGGACGACTATCCCCACGCCGATGAGGACGAGAGCCGTCGTCCAGAATAAGCCGCTCCGCTTGATCGCCTCTTTAATGGCCGAGGGTAAGGGGTAGAACGGGTCCCCCCTCTGACTCTCTAACTCCAGTTTGGAGACCCCTATCCCCGCCGTAAAGTACGCCCACAGGAGGAGGAGGACGCCGAAGGACCATACGGCCTTGGACAGGGTGCCGAACCTACTCCAGTCCGTCTCAAGGAGGAACTTCCCTCCCCTCTCCGCTACATAGACCGGGAAGCTCTTCGCCCACAGGGGGACGGGGAAGAGGTGGTGGAGGTTCCAGACGCGGGAGAGGTCCAGACCGGATAGGTAGTAGGCGGCGTAGGTGAGGGCCGAGTAGGCCCCCAGGCCGACCACCAGAAACACGAAGGACAGCGTCAGCTTCTTAACCGTAAGGGCGTTCAGGGGGTAGTTCCATACGTCCCTCATCCGAGATCCTCCGCCTTTGCCAACAGATGGTAGAGGACGGCCATCCTAACGGCGACGCCGTTCCTGACCTGCTCCAGTATCACCGTGTTGGGCCTCTCCTGGGCCTCCCAGTCCATCTCAACCCCCCAGTTCACCGGCCCCGGATGCATCAGTAGGGTATCCTCCCGGAGGGCCTTGAGCCTCTCCCTCGTCATCCCCCAGAAACGCCTGTACTCCCTGACGGAGGGTACGAAAGAGCCTTCCATCCTCTCCCTCTGGAGCCTCAGGACCATAACGACATCCGCCTCCGGGAGGGCATCGTCTAACTCTACGACCTTCGCACCGAGTTCCTCAAACTCCCCTGGTAAAAGGGTCGGGGGACCGGAGAACAGGACCTCGCTACCGTACATCCGCCACAGGAACAGGTTGGAGCGGGCCACCCGCGAGTGGAGGATGTCCCCCACTATCAGGACCTTGAGGCCGCTCAGGGTTCCGAGCCTCCTCTTTACGGTGAAGGCGTCAAGGAGGGCCTGGGTGGGATGCTCGTGGGAGCCATCGCCGGCGTTTATTACGCTGGCCCTGGTATGGCGGGCGACGAAGTGGGCGGCCCCTGGGGCGGAGTGCCTTATCACTATGCCGTCCACCTCCATCGCCTGGAGGTTGTATAAGGTGTCAAGGAAGGTCTCCCCCTTTTTCATTGAGGACTTGGCCGGGGAGAAGTTGAGGGTGTCCGCCGAAAGCCTCTTGGCCGCCATCTCAAAGGAGGCCTGGGTACGGGTGGAAGGTTCCATAAACATGAAGAGGACGGTCTTACCCCGGAGGGTGGGGAGCTTTCGGGAGGGTTGCTCCAGTACCTTAAGGAACACCTCTGCACTCTCCAGTACCCTGTCAAGGAAACCCCTATCCGCCGTCTCAATATCTAAAAGGTGCCTCATTCGGGGAAGGATTTTAAGGGGG
>WGAN01000073.1 GCA_015494805.1 Caldifarciminota bacterium | reverse complement strand
TTATGGCGTGGACGGAGGCGTTCCTCCGGTGGGATACGCCGAAGGCGTCGTTTACGTAAAGTTCTCCGAATTTGGACAGGGCCTTGGCGAATTCGGGGTCGTCCTTCTTCTCCCCCTCCCAGAAGCGGAGGTTCTCAAGGAGGACCACCCTCTTATCCTCCGGAGCCTCATCGTTTATTACGTTCTCAACGAAGCCCACCTCCTCCCCCAGCTTATCCTTCAGGTACTTTACGATGGGCTTCAGACTCAAGGACTTATCCCTTCCCTTGGGCCTACCGGAGTGGGAGGCGAGGACCACCTGCTTGGCTCCAGCATTAAGGAGAGCTTTAATCGTGGGCAGGGTCCTGTCTATCCTGTAGGTGTCGCTTATCTTCCCACCTTTTACGACGTTGTAGTCTACCCTGACGAGAACCCTCTTGCCTTTAAAAGCCTCGGTCTCATCTCTTATCGTTAGTAGCCTCATAGGTGGGTTATTTTACCCCCGAAAGGGATCAGGCTTCCCGTCGCCTGTTCACGACGGCGTCGGGCGGCCGGAGGTAGAGGGGCGAGAAGTTCGGTTCCAACTCGTCGCCGAGGCCGGCGAAGTACAGAGGGAAGAGGTTTGAGGCCCTAAGGCTCTCCTCCGGCGGAGGTAGGGGAGCGTACCTTCCGTAGGGGAGGTCGTCGGAGCCGTATATCCCCAGGGGGATGACCCCGTCCTCTATGGGTATTCCCCCCTCCACTTTGAAGGTTTGGGCATACACCTGACCCTTACGGGCGTCCATCGTGGCTATGTACCGTCCGTCCTCTACCCCCACAGCCATGGCCTGCAGGGAGCCAAAGCCGTAGATGGGGATGCCGAAAGTCAGGTGGAGGGCCTTGGCGAAGGATGCCGCCACCCTTAGGGAGGTGAAGTAGCCGGGTCCCACCGTTATGAGGACCGCACCTATGTCCGTTATCCTAATCCCCTCCCCTTTCAGGAGATTCCGAACCTTTAGATTCAGCCCTTCTACGTGTCTGAAGGCCTCCCCCTCCTTCATCTCGCGCACTTTCCCCTCTTTCCAAAGCGCTACGCTGAAGAACTTATAGGCCGTATCAACGGCGAGGAGGGGGAGGCTCTCCCTCACTTCTTCTTGTGACGCATCTTCTTGCGGCGCTTCTTGAGCTTGTGCTTCTTTATCTTCTTCAGCTTCCGCTTGCGTCCGCAGGGCATTACCCTTTCCTCCTCTTCCGTTCCTCCTCTATCATCTTCTGCCTTATCACCTGCGAGAGCTTGAACTTTATGCGGGGGAGCTTCTCGTCGCTCTTCTTGCGCTTGCGGTGTACGGGGATGAACACCCCGAAGCCCCTTATCTCAACCCTCTCCTGGCGGATGAAGGCCTCCGCCAGCTCGGCCAGCAGGGCATCAACGATCTCGGCAAGCTGCTGCTTGGTCAAGCCCGTCCTGTTCTTGAGCCGCGTTATGAGTTCCCCTTTCGTCATAGGAGGGTATTATAAGGAAGATAAATTATCGTGCTTGTTAAAGCACCACGAACCCCAACCCTATGGTTAGGTTGAAATATAGACCGTCCATAGCCGTATTTGGGCCTCCCTTCACCTCCACACCCTCCGTCGTCCATCTCCCTTTGGGGAAGGCGAGCATGTACCCCAACCTCGCCCCCAGAAACAGGAAGGCCTCCTTCCTCCAGAGGAACTCCGCTTCGGGGGTCAGGATCCACGAGTCGGTCCGGAGGGTGGAGACGTTCCCAGGCGATGATAGGAGAGAGTCAAACCGGACGACGTTGTCCCCCACCGTCAGGGTTAGGTTGGATCGCCCAAGCCCTACCGATGGCAGGAGGTAGAAGGTCCCGCTCTTGAGGGTCAGGAGTTTCCCAAGGGAGTAGTAGGAGTAGCTCCCGTCTATGGAGACCACCTTATCCCCGGAGGTCGCCTCCCCTCCCCATATGCTGCCAGAGAATCTGGATACGGTGTAGCCCTTCAGGAAGATCCTCCATCCCGACACCTCGGAGAGGTAGGCCTCCGGGACGGATGGATAACCGTAGTCCCTAAGGTAGCCGTTCAGGGAGGCGGTGGTGGGGAAGGATACGCCCCCACCGAGATGGTAGAGGAAGCCGAAGCCCCAAAACAGGCTCGTTATCTTGTCAAGGACCGTCCCTATGCCGAACATCTCCCTATTCTAAGCGGGGATACAATATCGGCCTATGGAGACCTTCATTGGCAAACTGGTTGAGGTGAAGTCGTGGGTCACCTCGTACTTCATGGAGCCTTACGATTCCTACAAACGCCGCAAGGGTTATATGGAGAAGATGCTCAAATCCCTCGCCGAGGCGATGGGGGTAGCGCCCGACGGTAGGTTGGTTCCCATACTCCAGTACATGGCGGATATCGTCTCCAACCAGATGGGGTTGGGGAAGACGGAGCCGGAGAGGGAAACGGTCTTCTCCGTTATGGCCGAACTTCTCAACGCCTTTATGGATCTCTTGACCCGCTTGGAGGAGGGGAGGGAAGTTGAGGGCTACCAGGAGCTGTACGATAGGATAATGGACATCCTTGAGATGCTCCATTACAGTCCTGGCCTCCGTACCCTGCGGAGTACCCAGAGGTTGCTCTCCACTCTCTACGACCTCGTGGACAGGGCCGTTCGCAGGAACTCCATAGACGAAAAGCTCTTGACCCTCTTGGACGAGGTTCTTTTCGTGTTGAGTCAGAACGAGGAGGAGGGACCGGGAAAGGCCTTAGAGGTGCTGAAGGGTGGGAAATGATAGGCCTTTGGGCGTTTTAGCCCGCAGGTGAGGGTCTCCCGTATCCGGCCGATGGTCTTTCAGGTGGGGTTGCTTTCAGGTGGGGTTGGAGCGAATTTCCTGTACTGTGTCGTGTTGGCGGCTTCTGTCAATTATGGCCCGTACTTCCCGAAAGCCGGTTCCGGAGGGAGGTTGAATACAATGCCGGATAGGGTGCGATAGGAGGAGATATTACGCTTATGGAATGATGCCCCGTGACCAACGTCTCCAAATGAAAACAATAGACGACATCCAATCCTCAGATCTGTAGGGTTCCAAAATCTTAAAGTAGTACTTTCAATTTTTTAAACACACATTTTAAGTTTTTTAAAATACAACTTTAGAATTTTAAAATGGCTTGCATTCAAAGGTCAGCATTACAGTGGGGATTCACGTTTCTATCAATCCCATAGCTACAGAACCTGCCAATCCCTCTATCCTTTGAATACCAGAATTTGAAAGTGGAATGTACCGGTGTTTTCAGAATCCGCTAATGGGAGTAAAGGAATCTTGAAGTGCCACCAAGTTCAACTTTCATTTTTTGAGGATGAGAGTGGAGCTGTTTCCCCTATCGGCGTAATACCCTTATCGGTTCGCCATTATCCCTATACTAGACGCGGTATGCTCCGAACGGAGCAAACACAGGCGACCCACCGGAAGGTTATACATCGGTAGAATACTATCTGCTTATGATTGCCCTAATGATCGGTTTCCCTGTTGATACCCTAAAGGGAACTGTAAGGCTCAAGGTATCGGAGGTTAAGACCATACCGGTCCATCAGGTACGCAGGGTTCGTCCTTTTAAAAATTCTATGGAAGAAAGCAACCTCAAGTTCGGCGGGAAGACCTACCTAAGGTACAGCATCGGCACCTCCTCCCCCTACGAGAACGGCTTCTACGTGGACCGTATGTATATCATAACGAAGTTCAGGAGAGGGGACATCCTGATACGCTTCACGACGGACGTCGCCCCCCTGACGAAACTCGTGGGTGAGACCTCAAAGAAGAGCGCCTACGCCGTGTATTTGAAGCACGCCTACGTCCAGTGGAAGGCTCTGAAGAGCGACAAGCGCTCTTTAACCCTCCGCTTCGGGGTCATCCCGACGGTATGGACGGGGCTTGAGGAGGGGCTTTGGGGCCATCGCTTCGTTGAGAAGACGGCCTACGACCTCGCCGGTTTGGAATACACAGCCGATATGGGAGCCTCCCTGATATACAAGTGCAAACAGCTTCCGTGGGACCTCAACGCCGGTATATACAACGGGAACGGCTACAAGGAACTTGAGAGCGACCCCCACAAGGACGTCATGGGCCGCCTCTCCGTATATCCGTCCGCCCTCTTCGGCTTCGGCGACCTCCTGGGCATACACGCCTTCGCCCACACGACCACGGAGGGCCTGGGCTTTAAGGACAGGTACATCGCCGGCCTTAGCCTGAAGACCACCCCTCTGACCCTGATGCTCACCCACGCGCACTATACGACGTCCTACAGATCCTACACGAAAGGGGCGTCTGCGTTCGCCGTCCTTCACCTCCTCAAGGGGCATCTAAACCTATTCGGCAGGTACGACCTCATGGCCAACTATACGGCTCACACCGTCATAGGGGGCATCTCCTACAGGCTTAGCGACAACCTCCGGGCAGCCCTCTCTTACAGGTGGAAGGAGGGGAAAACCCCCACGGTTAGCCTCCATACGGAGGCGAAGTTTTAAATGGAAGGACAACCATGATGAGGAAGTTTCTGCTTGCGGCTGCTGTCCTGGCTCTCCTCTCCGGGTGCGGGAAGTCCAGGAGGACCAAGGTCGTCTCCATAGACGGCTCTTCAACCGTGTATCCGATAACCGAGGCCGTAGCCGAGGAGTTCCAGAAGGACAACCCCGACATCAAGGTGACCGTCGGGATATCGGGGACGGGTGGGGGTTTCAAGAAGTTCTGCAGGGGTGAGACGGACATAAACGACGCCTCCCGCCCCATAAAGCCGACGGAGCTGGAGTTGTGCAAGAAGAACGGCATAGAGTTCTACGAGCTGCCCATAGGGTACGACGCCATAACCGTCGTCGTCAACCCCGACAACACGTGGGTGGACTACCTGACCGTAGAGGAACTGCGGAAGATCTGGGCGCCCGAATCCCAAGGGAAGATAACGAAGTGGAGCCAGATAAGGGAGGGATGGCCGGACAAGGAGATACACCTCTACGGCCCCGGCGTAGACTCCGGAACCTTTGACTACTTCACCAAGGCCATAGTCGGGAAGGAGGGGGCCAGCAGGGGAGACTACACTTCCTCCGAAGACGACAACGTCCTCGTCCAAGGGGTGGCCTCCGATAAGTACGCCCTGGGGTACTTCGGCCTAGCTTACTACCTTGAGAACAAGGACAAGCTGAAGGCCGTGCCGATAGACGGAGGGAACGGCCCTGTAATGCCTACGGTTGAGAACGTCGTAAGCGGCAAGTACGTACCCCTCTCCCGACCCCTCTTCATCTATGTCAATAAGAAGTCCTACGAGACGAAGCCCTACGTGAAGAAGTTCGTGGATTACTATCTCACTAATGTGAAAAACCTCATAAGGGACGTCGGGTACGTTGAGCTTCCCGACGAGGCCTACGAACTGGATAAGAAGCGCCTTGAGGCCAAACGTACCGGCAGCGTCTTCTCCGGCGGGGCGCAGGTGGGGGTGAAGATAACGGACATACTGAAGTTGGAGGAGAAGTGAGTCTTTTCGGGGGGCCGCACACCCCCCGAGGGTATAATTTCAGGATGAAAAGGTTTTGGACCCTTTTTGAAAAGGATGTGCGTCTCTCTATGGGATGGTTTCTCACTAATACGGCTGTCATTACCATATTTATGGCCATCGCCATCTACAACGTCCAAAGAAAGAACGACGTCGGTTTCCTCTTCCTCCTCCTCGGCGGTGCGGGGGTATTCATCTGGTCCATCTTCGCCGGCGTAGCTACCTACTTCTCGGAGAGGGAGGGTAGGATATACGAGTTCGTCAACTCCCTCCCCGTCAACCGCACCCTCCTGCTCCTCTCCAAGGAGGTCTGGCTCGTTCTACAGGCTACGGTTTATTTCGCTATCTTTGCACTGGCCGCCTATATCATCTCCAAAATGACCACGGATACGAACGTGGCCTCGTTAGGGAGTTTTATAAACACCGGGGATGCCCTGAAGTTGGCCCTTTCCGGATATCTCCGTATCCTCCTGACCCTGACCTCTGGAATGGTGGCGGCCGCCCTCGTTAAGGATATGCCCTTTAAGTGGTTCATAGCCATCCTGCTCCTCGTGGTTATAGTTTGGGCATTGGGCTGGATAGACCTATCCCCCATATTCGGTGCTAAGGCTACCGGGGTATCCGACCCCTCGGACCTGCGTAGGGTCTTAGACGTCCAGCTCCTAAACGATGGCCTCCGTTTCCTAATCTCCCTCGTATTACTGCTGCTCGGTGGGGTGTGGATTGAGAGGAGGGGGTACTGAAAGAAAAAGCCCCGCCCTTCCATGGACGGGGCCAAAAGGCGTACCCTGATTCTCCTCTTTTACATTCCGTAAGAAACGGTCAGCCTCAAGGTGCGACCCGGCTCGTAGACGGGCATGCCGGAGGCGAAGGGATTGCGCATGTAGGAGAGGTGGCGGTAGTAGAGGTTATCGGTCAGGTTGTCTATCTCCAGTTTGGCGGTGAAGTTCCTGTAGGAGTACTCAAGGGACAGGTCGCTCCTCCACCACGAGGTCGTGGGCTTCTCGTTTAGGATGGTGTCCACGCGGGTCTGGGCGTCGTTCCATATGAAGGAGAGACCAGCCTTGAAGCCGTAGAGCCTGGGGGTGGAGAGGTCCAGACCCACCATCAGGGGCGGGGTCTCGGCGAAGGGGACCTTGTCCGTCAGGTTCTGGGCGTAGGTGTAGGTGGAGGTCAGGGCCACCATCTCCCTCCAGCTTAGCCTGAACCTGTACCCAGCGAGGACCTCGTCTACGTTCTTGTAGGTCTGGATGACGACCGTCGTAGGCGTACCGTTCATGTTTATCTCCCTCTTGACTTTCGTCAGGTAGCTCTGGTCCTTAACGAAGTAGGAGTAGAGGTCAAAGTTGAGGTTGAGTCCGTAATCACCGAGCGTGGGGGTAAGCTCTAAGCGGCCGCCCACCTTCTTACCGCACTTCAGGGAGTAGTTCCCCACCCACCAGGGCTTGCCCATAGGCTTCTTGACGTTTATATAGACGTACTCCGGGTCCGGAGGTTCCGCCGCCAGCTCAAACACACCCGCCAGGGCTGTGGAGAGGTTGTAGCGGCTCACGAGGTTGAAGATGGGGAAGGGCTTACCCTTCTTGGCGTTGGGGTCTACGGCCTTGAGCTTCATCATAACCGCAGGGTCGTAGTTCTCGTCGGGGGATATGAAGTAGTAAGCTAGACCTCCCTTTAGGGAGAGGGAGAGGCCGGGGATACCCTCAAAGGTGAAGGTACGGTTCAGGTCGGCCTGGGCTACCTGGAGGTTGGGGAGCATGTGGTTCTTTATGGTATCAGGCATCATCTTGGGCTTTATCTTGTTGTAGGCCCACCACTTCCTGTAGAAGACCTCGTAGCCGAAGAGGGGGAAGTTGGGGTTGGTGATACCGGCATTAAGGACGTAGGCGTCCGTACTCATAAACATCATACCGAGGGACTTACGCAGCTCGTTGGTCATATAGTGGTGGAGGGTGTTGAAGTAGACCTTGTGGCCCATGTAGGCGACGTGGCCCCCTATCTGCTTACTGTAGATCTCGTCCATCAGGAGGTAGGGGAAGAGGACCTTACCGTAGTAGTTGGCCAGGAGGCCGTAGTCCAGAAGCCCCTCCATGGCCCTGCCGTTGAAGGTGGCCTCCACGACGCGGTAGGAGAGGTTGTTGGCACCGGCGAAGCTGTCCGGGATGTAGGGGTAGACTTCCGTTATGCTCTTTCCGGCAACACCCTTGTAGCGCTCATCTTTGTAGTTGGTACCCGTGGTGTAGGGAGTACTCTGGGTGAAGCGGAGATAGAGACCCTGGTTGAACCCCTCAAGTGAAACTCCGGCATCCCCACCGGTGGAGGCGAGGGCGTTTCCCATCAGGAAGGCCCTCAAGGTAGGCTTCTTGGGAGGGACACGGCGATGCACTATCACGCCGCCCCCCAGACCGGTGAAGTTGGACGTGGAGGTGGTCTTTACCTGCATCACGGAGACTTCAAGGGGATTTATGCGCACAGTCGGGGCGTCCATCCTGTTGGGGCAGGCGTTGTAGAACCTCTCACCGTCTATGCTGACGGGTACGTCGTGGCCCTTGAAACCGGAGACGTAGACGTCGGCGCTGAACGCTGGCCCCTTCCTTATGATGTCTATGCCGTTCCTCTCAAGGATGCGGAAGGGGGAGGTCTTGGTGTAGGTCATCTCCTCCGTCCAGCGTTTCTCCTCCCCTATTACGACCACGGGTTTCCCCTTGTAGATGTAGGTGGTATCTATCCTTATCTCCTGCGTTAAGAGCAGAATCGTCATCATAAGTGGGTAGTATATCCCGGAAACTTACACTTTTTGCACTATAAAGTTAAGTACTATTGAGTTTAGGAGGTGCTATCCCCCCTCCAACATCTCCTCCACCACCTTACGGACCTCCCGCGGGTCTACCTTCCCCCTGTATCTCCTCATAACCTGACCGACGAAGAAACCTATGACCCCCTTCTGCCCTTTCCGGTACTTTTCAACCTCCTTCGGGTTGTTCCTTATCAGGTCCTCAACGAAGGGCCTTATATCCACCCTCTCCACCTTGGGGGCGTCCTCTATCACCTTTGCGAAAGGCCACCCCTCGCTTATGTGCCTCTCTATCCCCTCCTTGAGGTAGTCCCTTACGAACTTGCCCTCCTTGAAGGCCCTTACGAAGTCTCCGAATCCGTCTATATCAAACTCTTTTAAGGACTTCCCGGCCTTGTTCAACTTGCCGAGGACGACGTTCAGGAGCAGGTCGGCCGTCAGCTTCGGGTCTATGGCCTTAACCCTCTCGTAGGCCTCGGTCAGGTCCCTATCGTATGCTATAACACCGGCCAAATGGGAGGGTACCCCTTCCTCCTCGTACCTCCTCTGCCTCTCCCAAGGCAACTCCACCAACATACCCTCCGCCTCCTTCAATATGCTCTCATCCACGTATAGGGGTGGGATGTCCGGCTCCGGGAAGTAGCGATAGTCGCTCTCCGTCTCCTTCACCCTCATTACGGCCGTCCTCTTCCCGTCCCACATACGGGTCTCGTGGCGGATCTCACCCCCGGAGGCGAGGACCTCACTCTGACGCCTTATCTCGTACCGGATGGCGTCGGCTACGGCCTTGAAGGAGTTGAGGTTCTTTATCTCAACCTTGGTGCCGAGACGCTCCGGGTCCGGCGATACGGAGACGTTGACGTCCACCCTCATCTGCCCCTTTTCCAGGTGGGCGTCGGATATACCGAGGAACCTGACCAGCGATTGGAGGGCTACGAGGTACCGTTTGGCCTCCTCCGGCTCCCTTATGTCCGGGGCGGAGACGATCTCAAGGAGCGGGATACCCGCCCGGTTGAAGTCCAGGAGGACGCTCCCGTCCTCCATATGGAGGGACTTGGCGGTCTCCTCCTCAAGGTTTATCCGCTCTATCCGGACGCCGAAGAGGTTGGCGTCCCTTACTATGGGGACGGAGTACTGGGTTATCTGGTACCCCTTGGGTAGGTCGGGGTAGAAGTAGTTCTTCCGGTAGAACTGGGAGACGCGGGAGATTTCACCGTCCAAAGATAGGCCGAGGGCGACGGCGAAGACCACCGCCCCCCTGTTGGGTACGGGGAGGGTTCCGGGGTGTCCCATACAGACCGGGCAGACTGCCGTATTCGGCTCCTCCCACTCCCCCACCGGACAGGAGCAGAACATCTTGCTCTTCGTTTTCAGCTCTATATGGACCTCAAGCCCTATCGCTGGGTAGAACTTCATTAGGAGGGTAGTATAACGGGGGAGGACGGAGGCCCTCCCCTACCGCTCACCTCTTCAGGAGGTCTTTGAGGAGCTTCGGCACCTCCTCCGGAAGATCGGCGACGGGTACGCCCACGCTCTCAAACTTCTTTCTCTTCTCCTCGTAGGTCCCTTCGGACCCCATTATTATGGCGCCGGCGTGGCCCATCCTCTTCTCCTTGGGGGCGGTGCGGCCGGCGATGAAGGCCACCACGGGCTTGTTGAACTCCTTGGCTATGTAATCGGCGGCATCCTGCTCGTCCG
>WGAN01000072.1 GCA_015494805.1 Caldifarciminota bacterium | reverse complement strand
TCTCAAAGAGGAGGTCTCCCGTAAAGGCCACCCCCTCCCCTATCAGGGCTACGCTCCCCGGTGAGTGGCCGGGTACCTCCCACACCACCAGCTCCACCCCTCCCACCTCTAACCTGTCCCCCTCCTTCAGGTACCTCTCAACCTTCGGAGGCGGTGGCACGTCTATGCCGAAGTACCTCCTCACCCACTCCGGTGCCTCCTCCATCAGGGGGAGGTCCTCCGGGTTGAGAATGATACCCTTACCGGTCCTCTCTATCCAATCCTCGGCATACATATAGTGATCAAAGTGTCCGTGCGTGAGAACTAGGGCGACCACATCCCCCAAACCTTCGGGAGGGGGGGTTCCGGGGTCTATCACCAGGACCTCCCCCCCGTCCTCAACGAGGTAGGTGTTGGAGAAGCCCTTTATTACGCTAACCTTCAATCTTGGCAAGGGGGTGGCTCCTCAAATAGACCTCGTAGACCTGCGGCAGGAAGACCTTCAGGTACCTCTCCGTCGTCGTCACGGAGGTGTGGCCGAGCAACTCCTGAAGGGTACGGAGGTCGCACCCACCCATCAGCATATGGGTGGCGAAGGTGTGACGGAAGACGTGGGGATGCACCTTATGGGGTAGGCCCACCTTGGCGGCGTAGAACTTGACTATCTTCCACGCCCCTACCCTACTCAACCTCCCCCCGCGGGAGTTGGGGAAGAGGATGGGCTTACCACGGCTAAGGGCCGGCTGGGCGCCCTTAAGGTACTCCTCAAGGAGGCGGGCCATACGCCCGTGGAAGGGTACCACCCTCTCCTTGTTCCCCTTACCCACGACCCTCACGTACCTGTCCTCAACGGAGACGTCCAAGACGTTAAGGGATAGGGCCTCCGATATCCTTATGCCGGTAGCGTAGAGCATTTCAAGGAGGACCTTGTCCCTCATACGGAGGTCGTCGGAGACCTCTACCGCCCCTAAGATGGCCATAACCTCCTCGTAGGAGAGGGCTTTGGGTAGGGGCTTCTCGTAGGAGGGTAGGGGGACCTCGTCCAAGGGGTTGTAGGGCAGATGCTCGTACAGGGTCAGGAAGCGGTAGAAGGACTTGACGGTAGCCGCCACCCTCTGGACGCTGGCGGGGGATAGACCCCTATCGGAGAGGTAGTTGAGGAACTCGTCGTACTCCTTCGGGCCGAACTTGAGGTAGTCGTACCCCCTCTCCTCAAGGAAGCGGGCAAAGAGGTTGAGGTCGTGTTCGTAGGCCTTTACGGTGTTGGCGGAGTTGTTCCTCATCACGAGGTAGGCTTTGAACTCCACGACGACCTCCCTCATCGCCCTAAAATTTTAAAGGCGAAGGGTTTATCCCCTTATGGTAGCCACCAGACCCATAACCGTAGAGGCGAGGATCCAGAAGACGATGGGATAGGCCGGAGAGGCCCCACCGATGAAGAGGGCGTCCGCGAAGAGGTAGGTACCTATGGCGACCGACCCCATAGCCCACCGCTTGGCTATCTCGCTTCCCCAGAGGAGGAGGAGGTTGTAGAAGATTATGAAGGCCATACCGACGTTCAGGATTATGAATAGGCTCTCCGGGGCCATAGACTTCAGTATCTGGACGACGTTAGGAATGAGTAGGACCACGACTATGAGGATGGTGGTCAGTAAGGCGACCACCCCGGCCCTCGCCAAGTTTAACCTGTAGCCCAACGACTGGAAGTGCAGGATGTACCTGACGTTCGCGGCAAAGAAGAAGAAACGGGCGAGGATGTATGCCAAGAGACCGGCGAAAGTTAGGCTAAGACCCCCTTTAAACTCGGTTAGGGCGAAACCTATCCCTTGTAGGAAGAAGGCTAAGGACATCAGGGCGTAGAACTGACCCCTCACGTTGTCCAGTCCGAGTTCCATCAGCGACTTGTATAACCAAAGTAGGCCTATCAAGAGTAGGTGGAAGGCGAGGAGGTACATAACGACAGAGGGGCGAACTACGAGGGCAAGGGTAGAAACTAGGGCCGAAATTATGAGAATGAGTTTGCCGAAAACATACACCATAAGGGCGTACTTTACGGGAGAATTACCCCTTCATAACGGCTATGGCTCCCATAAGGGTGAAGGAGACCGCCCAGAGGAAAACCGTGTGTAACATCTCCGCCCCGGAGGCGAGGAGCAGGTCTGCTGCTATCATTGAGAGGATTACGGCGCTGCCCACCGCCCACTTGTGGGCCGTCTCGCTCCCCTGAAGAAGGAGAAGGTTGTACAAGATTATGAAGAGCATCAGGATGTCCGTAGCCGCAAGTAAGCCCATCAGGGGTACCCCGGAGGTACCGCCGAAGAGCAGGACGACCCCTCCCACACCCAAGGTGAAGAGGAGGACGAAGAACGTCCTCAAGGGACCTATGCCGTAGCCGAGGGAACGGAAGTAGAGGACGTAGTAGAGGTTGCCAACGAGAAGGAGGAGACGGGTTATCAGGTAAAGGGCGGCGGCGGGGAGTGATAGGGTGATCTCATCCCCTACGTCGGTCAGCAGAAACCCCAAGCTCTGGACGAGTAGCCCGGTACCCATAACCATATAAAACCGACCCCGGACGCTCTCGGTACCCAACTCCCTGCCCTTCCGCATCCACAGAACGCCGGAGATAAGGGTCAAGATGGATAGGGAGTATGGGGAGAGTAAGGGAGCGTAAGCAAGGGATAGGGATACGAACGCCACCCCTACACCGAGAAGAAGGGCATGAACCGGTACGGCCACCCACCCATTCTAAAGGTGCAACCAAATATCCCAGTAGTTTCGCGTTTACACGGAGAATAGAGGATTACGGTTGGGCTGAAGAGCGGCTCTGCCATACCATCGTAATCGTTGCTGAAGGGAGAAAGGAGAAATACCCTTGGAAAGTCTAAGCCTCTCAAGGAGGAAGAAACCACGAAAAGCGA
>WGAN01000071.1 GCA_015494805.1 Caldifarciminota bacterium | reverse complement strand
CCCACCTTCCCACCTGTTATGGAGGCCCTGCCCAACGGCAAGCTTAGGTCGGTAGAGGCGAGGTAGGAGGTGGGGGACGTGTCCGGGGGTACGAGGGCGTAGCCACCTCCCGGATGGGGGACGTACCTGTCCCCCAGAAAGTCGTACCCGCCGCTATCGGAGGGGAGGAAGGTACAGGAGAGGTTCCCCCTACCCGGTACGAGCAGGAATGTGTCCCCCTTCAGTAGGTAATCCCCCCCTTTCACTACGGCACATCCCTCCATCACCTTTAGGGCGGGCCTCTCGTGGTAGAGGTGGAGCCTGATGGGTCCCATTCCGGCCGTGGCTCCGAGGACATGGGAGGGGGATAGGGAGGCCGTCTGGTACTCAACCGTAAGGACGTCCCCCTCCCCGAATTCCGTTCGCAGGTAGAGGGCGTTCCCCTCCGGTGCGAGGGTGTAGTCCCCCTCGTCAAGGGGGCGTCCGTTGAGGTAGACCTTGAGGCTCCTCCCCATCACCGGCCTATCGGAGAAGACGTAGGGTCCGGCGTAGTTCCCCGTTAGGGTTATCTCCCGCCTGACGGTCGGGGCGTACTTCCTCAAGTAGAGTAGGCTGTCCGCCCTCCAACCCACCTTCACCCCTTCCCCCTTCGCCCTCCCTAAGGGTAGCTCCTCCGTCATTATTCCCCCCTGTAGGGCGAACTCCCCCCTTTTGAAGCCGAGGCTGAACTCTTGGAGGTCCTCTATCCTCTTCACCTCGCCGCTCACCCCCGCCACGTCTATCACCCTTAGGTTGGAACTCCATCCCCTGCCGAGGGCCTCTATCCCCACCGTCGCCCCCTCCGTACCGAAGGAGTACTCCCCCCTGACCCTTATCCCCCCGGTGTCCTCCACCTCAACCTCCGCAACGGGGGACGGGGAGGTATCCGGCGGTAGGACGAAAAGCTCGTAGATCCACATCTACTTCGCCCAATCCCCCACCCAGACGCCCCTTAAGGAGTCCCTTATGAGGTAGAGGTTGCCGCTCGTATCCGTCAGGTACAGCCCGTCCTCAAGGCCGAAGGCCAGATACCTACCGTCCGGCGACCAAACAAGCCCCCTTACGCTATCGCTGTACGCACCGAGTACCCTCCCCCCAAGGAAGGTGATACGGAAGGAGTCCCCCACCTCCACGTAGGCGAGGGTGTGGCCGTCCGGTGAGAGGGCGGGGGCGTAGGCGTTGCCTAGGATGGCCACCTCCTCCCACGTCAGGGAGTCAAGGGAGAAGAGGCGGAGGGTACCATCGCCAAGGGCGAGGATGTGGGAGTCGTCCGGCATAAGGACCCAGGAGACGGAAAAGGGGCTGTACCACGTCTGGGCGTACCTCTCCCTAAGGTCGTACACGCTGACGTTCCCGGATGTGTCTCCGGAGACGAAGGCTACGTACCTGCCCGAAGGGGAGACGGAGGGTCGCCCCTGGTAGCCGGGGGAGTCGTAGAGGAGGGAGGTATCGCCGTCGTAGAGGAAGAGGGCGTAGTCCCCGTAGGGGTTGGAGGAGAAAAGGACGGCATCACCTAAGAACTTGGGGTCCCTATCCTCCGCCCCGGATAGGTCTATGGTATCCACGACGTTGCCAGCGGGGAGGGAGAGGACGAGGAGGAGACGGTCCCCCCCTTCACCCACTATTGAGACCACCATCCTGCCGGATACGTCCCCCGGAGGGGGTAGAGGCCCCTCCTCCTGATGGGTGGGTGGAGGCTTGAAGTGAAACTTCTCACAGGCCCCCAAGACCACGAGGGGAAGCAGCAACCATCCGTAGGAGCGCATGAGTCCCATTCTACGGTTGATGGGGAGGAGAGGCCGAAGGGTATAATACGGGTTAAATGCTGCGGAGGCATAGAGTACAGCGAAGACATCGCAAATGCAATCGATTACAACGTAATGGATGAGTCCTTCAAAAAATTTCACAGGGATCTAATAAACGCCTTAAAGATGTCAAGAAAGTAAATACCTCACACCCCCTTAAACATCTCCTGCGCGAATATCTCCCTCACCCTGTCCTCGTGGAAGTCCCTCGCCCTCTCCCTGTTCCTCCGGCCGAGTTCCCTCCTCAAACCCTCGTCGGATAGGAGCCTCGTCAGGGCGTCCCCAAGACCCCTGGCATCCCCCGGCTCAACGAAGGGAGTCCCTTCGGGAAGGACCTCCGGTAAGGCCCCGACCCGTGTCGTTATAACGGGCAGGCCGGCAGCCATGGCCTCAAGAACGGCCATTGAGAAACCCTCGGAGTAGGAGGGAAGGACGAAGATGGAGGCCCCCTCGTACGCCCGCAGTTTGGCCTCCCCGAAGACGTTCTCCCCAATCTCAAACCTGTCCCTTAGACCCCTCCTGACGACGTACTCCTCCCAGACCTCCCGGACACTCTCCTTCGGCACCCAGGTTATGTTGGTCTCCTCCTCTATCTCCGTACCGAGGGCGACGAAACGCACATCCGGAAAACGCTTTACCAGATCCGGAGCAACTTTAAGTAAGGTTGTCCATCCCTTAGCCACAGAACGGTGTCCCACGAAGAGGACGACCCGCCTTGAGTAGTCCGGGCGGAGGTGGAAGAACTCCTCCGGTGCCGGGTTGGGGACCACCCCAAGTTTGTAGTCGGGGACCGCCCCGCGGAACTGCCCCTTGAGGCCCTCTGACTGCACCAGCACCCTGTGGCACTTGTTCCATGTCCATAGGGCGAGGGACTTCACCCACAGCGGGGCGTTCCTGTGGAGCCTGTGGTAATGCCCTCCCCTCGCGTGGGCCACTATCCGGGCGGTGAAGGGGCCGGCGAGGTTTATGACGACGAAGTCCTTAACGAGGCCGAGGGGGGTAGCGCTCAGGTTGTAGTAGAAGGCGTCGGGGCCGACGGTGGCGAGGGTCCTGACGAGGCGGGAGAGGTTCCGGAGCCAGGCCAGTAAGGCCCTGCCCGTGAGTTTCCCCTTCTCGGCGTTGCTGCTCTGGTAGGAGGTGTTTATGATGTGGAGGTTGAAGGGGAGCCTGTCCGGTTTCAGGAGAATGGAGTTGGAGACCTCCGGGCCGGCGTAGGGCGGCCCCATCGGTACGAAGGCGACCACCTCCCTTCTGGCCATGAGTCTCAGGTACCTTGCACCCAGGTCCTGTGGAGCTGGGCCTCCGAAGGCTCGTCTATCCGTATCCCCATGCTCTGGAGCTTCCTCTCGGCCACGGCCTCGTCTATGGCCTCCGGTAGGGTGTAGACGGCGGGCTTCAGCCTCGTACGGTTCTCCTTTATGTATAGGGTGGCGAGGGCCTGGTTGGAGAAGGAGAGGTCCATCACCTCCGCCGGGTGTCCCTCGGCGGCGCACAGGTTCACCAGCCTCCCCTCGCACAGGAGGTATATCCTCCGCCCATCCTTCAGGGTGTACTCAACGACGTTCGGCCTAACTTCCCTCTTTTGGACCGCCATCCCCTCAAGGGCGGGCTTGTTTATCTCAACGTCAAAATGTCCGGCGTTGGCCAGTATTACCCCGTCCCTCGCCACCTCGTAATGCTCCCCCCTGACGATGTCCGGCTCGCCGGTCGCCGTTATTACTACGTTGGCCACCTTTATGGCCTCGGCCATCGGCATCACCTCGTAGCCGTCGTGTACGGCCTCAAGGGCCTTTATGGGGTCTATCTCCGTCACTATCACCCTCGCCCCCATCCCCCTGAACCGCATGGCTATGCCCCGGCCCACCCATCCGTACCCCGCCACCACGACTACCCTGCCGGCTATCAGGATGTTGGTGGCCCGGAGGATGCCGTCCACGGTACTCTGGCCCGTCCCGTACCGGTTGTCAAAGAGGAACTTCGTTTTGGAGTCGTTTACGGCTATCACGGGGTACTTCAGGACGCCCTTCCACTCCATCTCCTTCAGCCTCTTAACCCCCGTCGTGGTCTCCTCCGTCCCTCCCCATATCCCCTCGTAGTGGCCTTCGGTGTGGGCGACGACGGTCAGGTCCCCGCCGTCGTCCATGGTTATGTGGGGCTTGAAGGCGAGGCACTGGCGTATGTGGGCGTAGTACTCCTCTTCGCTCTCACCCCTTACGGCAAACACGTCTATGCCGTAGTCCTCCACCAGGGATGCGGCGACGTCGTCCTGCGTGGAAAGGGGGTTGGAGGCGCACAGCCTGACCTCCGCTCCCATCTCCTTGAGGGTTATGACGAGGTTGGCCGTCTCGGTCGTCACGTGTAGGCAGGCGGCTATACGCACCCCCTCAAGGGGCTTACTCCTTCCGTACTCCTCCCTTATGCCAAGGAGGACGGGCATGCGGACGGTCGCCCACTCTATCCGTTTCCTGCCCATCGGGGCCAGACTCCTATCCTTAACGTGGGGCATGGCGGCTATGTTAAGGGAGGTTTGCCTACGACGAGGACCATCTCACCCTTCTCCTTCACCCTCTCAACGAGGTCGGAAAGGGGGGCGAACACGTACTCTTCATGAAGTTTGGTCATCTCCCGGCACAGGCACGCCTCCCGGTCTCCGAACACCTCCAAGACCTCCCTTATGAAGGCCTTCGCCCTGTGGGGAGAGACGTAGAAGACGACCGTGCCGTTGAAGGAGGCGGCCTCCTGGAGCCACCTGCGACGCCTACCCGGACGCTTTGGGGGAAAGCCAAAGAAGGCGAAGCGGTCGGTACCGAGACCGGAGACGGATAGGGCGGCCACAACGGCGGAGGGACCGGGGACGGGTAGGACCGGGATGCCGCTCTCCCTGCATGCCCTTACGAGGCGGTAGCCGGGGTCGGAGATGAGGGGGGTACCAGCGTCGCTTATGAGGCTAACCACCTTCCCCTCCTTCAGAAGGGGCAGGACCTCCTCCGTCCTCCGTACCTCGTTCCCCTCGTAGAAGGACATCAGGGGTACGTCTATACCGTAGTGGGCAAGGAGCTTCCTCGCCCTCCGGGTGTCCTCACACAGTATTAGGTCGCTCCCTTTCAGGACCTCCAACGCCCGCAGCGTTACGTCCTTGAGGTTGCCAAGGGGGGTGGCGACGACGTACAAGCGACCGGTCATGTACTTAAGACGGCCTTAACGAGCCTATCCACTATGTGCCTCGTCCTCTCCTCCTTCTCGCTTAATATCCTGTTTGCTATCTCCTCCGCCTCCTTCACTATCTGCCGACCCTTTATGTCGGCGTCCCTGCGGGCCTTCTGCCTCGCCCCCTCAACCATCGCCTGCCCCTCCCTCCGGGCCTCTTCCACGATGATCGCCGCCTTCTCCTCCGCCTTCCGCACTATCTCCCTCGCCTTTTCCTCCGCTTCCTTAATTATCCCCTCCAACTCCCTCTCGTACTTGATAGCCTCATCAACGAGCCAAGTCTCCTTGTGTTCGTGGTGGTGAGCCATAGGGCGGTATTATAGTCTTGAGGTTTAGGCGATATAGGGCAGTTTAACTCCCCTTCGGTAGGTGTTTTATGTACTCCTTCATCCAGACCTTGAGGTCTCCGGGATGGCGGCTCGTTATGAGGTTCCCGTCGACCACCACCGGCTCGTCTACGTACTCCGCCCCGGCGTTGATGAGGTCGTCCTTTATGGCGAAGAAGCCCGTCATACGCCTCCCTTTGACTATGCGGGCGCTTATCAGGACCCAACCGGCGTGGCATATGGCTGCTATGGGCTTTCCCGCCTCGTCCATCTTCCGTACGAATTCCAGAACCTCCGGGTACCTCCTCAATCTATCGGGGGCGTACCCTCCCGGTATCACCAAACCGACGAAGTCGTCCCCTACCACCTCACCTATGGCAGCGTCCGCCTTCACCTCAAACCCGGATTTACCCCTGTACGTCCCCCTCTTCGGTGCGAGGGCAACCGTCTCGTACCCCTCCTCTTGGAGGCGGTAGTACGGATAGATGAACTCCCTCTCATCAAAGAGGTTCTCAAGGAGGATGGCCACCTTCATAAGGGCGTAAATTCTAAGCCTGCGGTTGATGGTGTCGGAAGCGTTCGGGACAGGAGCCGGGAATTGAAACGAACAACTGCCACTTAATGAGGCCTCGCACTTTCCCTATGGCACCGCAGGGACTTTTAAAAATCTGAAATAAAGAAAATCTCAATTCAACCTAAAAATTTTTAAACATCCGACTGGAACCTTGAGAAAATCCGGCGTTGAGCGTCGCTCTATCAACGTCATAACCACCTCCGATATCCGTTGTATGGACAAGGTACGGCTTGAAATCTAAAAATTATCTCACAAAAATAATAAGTTCAATTTAAGGTTTTTGTAATCGCCATTAAACAATTTTGAACTGTGTAGAATACAAGTTGTCTTCAAAAATTCGTCCTGAACTTCCAAGTTAATCGTTATGGAACATAAAATCCGGTATTTTCCTGATAGAAGGATAGACCGCCACCCGTACCTTACAAGGGTTCGGAGGCTTCCTCGTCATCCTCGGTGTGAATTTTGGCGTTGCACCTAAAATAATAAGTTATCAGCTGTATCAACTTTTTAGTTGAATATTGCCATATAAATCACAACACCACAAAAATTTGAAACTTTCATAAAATAAGCCGAATATTACAATGTCTGGCTTTGCGGTACATCCTAAATCAGGTATGGCATCCCCCACTCTAGGGATTTGGAATCCGGGTATTACAACGATAGAACGCACATTCAAAAGTCGCAATTGAACTTCAAAGAATCGGCAATCCGAGGTCATATTTTGACACTGGTAATGGGGAGAATTTCACCCTAACGGCTCCTCGGAGGTTGTATCGCTCCGTCCGCGGAATACCTAAAATTTCCATCATTTTTGTGTAAAAATTATAAAAACACGAGTTTGCGTCCAGTCCCGCTTGGGGTTTCCAAAAGCCAACATTCGGTGGAGATTGAGGCGGTACTCACCCCATCGGTGTAGAACCTCCATCTCCCTTTCTTCCTTAGAATAGGATTCTGGTAGGGATCTTAGAGGTCTCGCACTACTTCTACGACAACTACGGATGGACGGACATCCTCCTACAGAGCCGGGACTTCTACGTTATGGCCCAAGATTACACCTCCTCATCCATCGGGAAGCACACCCAAAAGCTCTCCTACTCCTACACGTGGAGGAAGTTTGAACTTTACGGTGAGAACATTCGCTCCTCCTCGGCCGGGGAGTACTCGTCGGGCCTTAGGTACTCCCGCGGTGGCCTATCGGTGGGAGGGGACATCCGGGCCTTGGTCGGAGGAGACAGGCTCATCAACAACTCCGGTATTACCTTCAACTACCGGGGGGGAATCTTCGGTTTTGACGGCGAGTTGAGGCCTCTACTTCGGTACGCCACCCTCCGTTTCAATCCCTCTGTGGAGGTAGGAGGACACAAGATCGGGGCCGTTTCGTCCTATACGAGGGCGCACTACCGCCTCCCATCCTACTCGGAGGATCTAACGGCCTACGAGGTCAGACCCTACGTTAAGGGGAAGGTTTCCGTACCCCTACCCGTGGAGTACAACACCCACATCGGATACTCTGGCAAGGAGTACCCCCTGAACCCCATGAAGAGCTACACGACCTACACCCTCGGAGGTTCGGCTGCGGCGGAGTACTCCTCGCCCTTCCTCCTGCACCGTTTTAAGGTTGAGGGGAGGCTCGGTAGGTACAACTACATAGGCCTGAAGGCCACCGGTAGAGTCCCCATAGGGATTGAGGAGCGGAGCCTCTTTGAGTACAACCCTACGGTTTTGGAGGTCTTCAATCTGACTTTCAGGGTAAGCCGTACCCTCAACCTCTACTCCGGAATCCTGACGGATAGGTCCAAGGTGTATAGGGATATACTCGTCGGGGGGGAGATGGAAGTCAAGGGTCTCAACCTATACCTAAGGAGGAGGAGGGAGGACAACGTCTTCCTCCACAGGAGTAGGTCCTCCGATACCCGTACGCTCGTACGGTACGTCTTGGGGGCCTACCGACCTGCGGAACCTTTTACCCTGTCCGGTGAGATTTCCGCCATCTACACCCTCTACCGCTTTAAGCCGGAGGACAACTCCCTCTACAGGTACCTTGACGGTGAGGTTGTCTATAGGGGGAGGAGCGAACTGACGGTTAGGGTGAGGATGTGGGATAGGGGTAGGTACGTGGAGGACAGTTCCGTATACTACCGCCTTGAGAGGGGGATAGACTTCTACTCTTCCGGTTGGGTACCCGTGGTGGAGGTGTGGGACGTACGCGTCGGGATGGCGTACGACATCAAGCCGGAAGGGGAGGCCGTGGGTGTGAGGGCGACGTTTCAGGGAGGGGAACTGGTGGCTATGAGGAGATACGAGAATGATCGCCTGTTTTGGCAAATTTCCGTCAGGTTTTCACAAAGTTTCGCTTCAATCCCTCATAAATAGTCGTTTCAATCCCTTGTAGGTAGGCTACGAACACTTTGGGCAGAACGCTTTTACGAGTGGCTTAGCAGGTTTTAATCTCTCATAGGTAGGCTGCAAACAAGGGGTGTGGGGTCGCTCGGTTCGTATGCGACGATATAGTTTCAATCCCTCATAGGTAGGCTGCAAACCCGTCTCCCATCCCTCGCCACAGACTCAATTCTCATGCAAATCTACCGGGTATTATAAGAGCGGGAAAATGAAGGTGGAAGAGCGGCAAACCTCCAATCCTGCGCGAAGGCCGGGGGGTTTGCAAAGGAGGTGTAGATGCCCATCAGTATTGAGGAAACGGCCTTTCAGTATGTTTGAACGATTGTTCAAAGACCCCGTGTAAGTTGAAATTTTCCGGAGGTTTGCGAAGTTGCTTCTTGGTACAAAGTAGTCTTCGGTGAGGTTCAACACTCACAGCCACATAGTGTCCCATACGGAAGGCAAATCCCCCTCTGTTTGCCTATGCCCAAGTGCATTATGGTGGTGGTCATATTGTCCCCTACGGTGCCGTTGGGTTTATCCGTACTTCGGGACTTTCCCGTTCTCCACCGGTCGTGCGAGGGGTCCCCCGCAGATAATCGTAAGATTTCAGGTATCACCTTCCCCGGTATAATTGCCGCTTATGGCCGAAGTGAAGAACGATTACAGGGCGGAGGCGATACGGGTACTGAAGGGCCTTGAGGGAGTGAGGCGTCGCCCCGCCATGTACATAGGGGACACGGGACGGAGAGGCTTCCATCACCTCCTTTTAGAGATCTTGGACAACGCCGTAGATGAGGCCCTCGCCGGCTACGCCAAGAACATAACAGTCACCCTCCACACCGATGGCTCCGTCTCCGTTGAGGACGATGGCCGCGGCATCCCCACCGACCCCCACCCGGAACTGGGGATAAGCGGCGTTGAGGTGGTCTTTACGGTACTGCATGCCGGAGGGAAGTTTGACAGGAAAGCCTACCAGGTGTCCGGAGGTCTCCACGGCGTAGGGGCCTCCGTCGTGAA
>WGAN01000070.1 GCA_015494805.1 Caldifarciminota bacterium | reverse complement strand
TGCAGGTCCTCCGCTCCCCGGAGGGTCCGGTTAAGGCTGCCTTGATGCGGGGAGATATTCTTGAGTTCCGTTTCTTCAGGGCGGTGGAGCACGAGAAGCTCAAACATGATATCCTTGAAAGCCTCGGATATACTGGGGACGCTTAAAGATTTCTTAACGCCCCCGGTCTACGAGGGGAGGGGGAGGTGGGCGAAGGTGATGGAGGTCGTCCTCAACCTGAAGAACAAGGAGTTGAGCGGCATCCTCCTTCTCCAGAGTTCCGGAAGTAAGGTCTTCAACTTCTTTGACTACGGTAGGATCTTGGGTAGCCTCGTCTTTGAGGATGGTACCATGCTCGCGTACGATGGGGACGAGTTCTTCCGGGAGAAGAGTGGGATGAGGCACATCCGTCCCTTCCGATACAGGTTTTCCCCCCTAAACAGCGACGTCGTTATGGTGGTCTCCTCCTTCCATCGGTCCTCCGTCGTTATGGACACCATCACCCCCTTTCCGGATAAGGTGATATCCGAGCTGTCCTCCCTTGAGTTCTCCGGCGTATTGAGGAGCTACTCCCCTATGCTCTTCTCCGCCGTCTTCCTTGAGGGTATGTTGGCAGGTACCTTCGCCGGAGGTGAAAGCTTCAACATCAACGACCTCATCAAGCTTGAGGGGGAGCTGTACGAGTTCAAGGTCTTCAGCGTCAAGGAGCAGCTCTACGAGAGGAGCTACGTTCAACTCTTCAACAAGCTCTACTCCGATCTCAAGCACCTCTACCTACGGATGGCCGGCGTCATAAGGGACTTCCACATCAAGGTCCGCAAGAACATGCTGGAGAGGAGCTACTCCGACGCCGTCTTAGACCCCATCATCGGCCTCGTTGAACCGACGGAGAACGACCTCCTCTTCCACGTATCTGGGAAGCAGGGTCTCTACGTACTTGAGAGCTTTCTGGATGTCCTCGCGGACGTACTGCGGGACGAGCTTAACCTATCACCCACGGCCCACAAGAAGTTCCTTGACGAGATACGCAAGATAAAACAAATCGTGAGGGAGGGCCTATGATAAGGACGATCATCGCTTCCCTCCTGGTCCTGACCGCCTTAAGCGTAGAGGGTTTCAACCTCTACCTTTACCTCAAGAACCTAATGGACTACGACCGCAGGATGGAGATGTACTCCCTCCGGGAGAACACCCTCCGCCTTGAGTACTTCCAAGTGGTGAACGACCGCATAGGCATAACTTCTACACTCTACCAGATAAAGGACGGTGCGATAAACCTTGGAGACAGCACCCTGATGGCCCTTTCAGACAGCCTGCGAGAGACGGCCAAAAGTGGGGACTTCGGGAGATACACCCAGGCCATCCTATCCTACACCGAGGACTACCTATCCCGCCCCGTTCCCCGCGTACCGATATGGTCCATAGTCGCTACGTTCCTCTTCGGCATAGTGGGCGTAGTGCTTATGCTCACGGACGTCTTAGTCTTTCGCAAGGCCATAAAGTCCCTGACCGACTACGTCCTCAACCTACGGTTGGGCATCCTCTCCAACCGTTCCCCCGTAGGGGGAGACTTCAAATCCTTTAGTGAGACCCTCGTAGAGCTGTCCGAGGACCTGGAGCGCACCCGGAAGAATGCCCGTCAGCTCCTCCAGTCTTGAGAGGGTAAGGGAGGCGATACGTACCTTCGCCCTACTGGAGGACGGGGAAAGGGTGATAGTGGGGCTTTCAGGGGGGGCGGATTCCGTCTTCTGCACCCTCGCTCTAAGGGAGTTGGGCTACGAGGTCGTGGCCTTACACGTGAACCACGGACTGCGGCCAACGGCTTTGAGGGACGAGGAGTTCGTCAGGGGGATGTGCGACAGGCTCGGCGTACCCCTGATAGTCAGGCGGGTTGAGGTGAGGGGCGGAGGCTCAATAGAGGAGAGGGCGAGGGAGGTCAGGTACTCCGTCTTCAGGGAGGTGGCGAGGGAGACGGGGATAGGGAAGGTGTGCTTGGCCCACAACCTCTCCGATGCGTACGAAACCGCCCTCTTCAACCTGTCAAGGGGGACGGGTCTCTTCGGTCTCGTCATCCCTCCGAAAAGCGGTATCTTCGTCCGTCCCCTAATCCTCCTATGGCGGGACGAGATAAGGGAGGCCTTGAGGGGGATGGGGGTAGGCTGGGTGGAGGACGAGAGCAACTACGACCTGCGGTTCTCCCGGAACTTCATAAGGCACCGCATCGTACCCCTTATGGAGGAACTCTTCCCACAGCTCCCAGCCCGGTTTCGCCGCACCTACCTACTCCTAACGGCCGACAGGGGGTTCGTAAAGAGGGAGATGGAGCGGTACGGTAGGGAGGAGGTCCTCTCGTACGCCGGTTTGACCTTCGTAAGGAGGAGGGACAACTACCTGACTGTCAGGTTCCTCGCCGATCACCTGAAGGTTGAGCCGGCCAAGGTTGAGCCTATACTGTCTCTCGGAGGGGGGAAGACGTACGTCGTCGCCGACAGAACGTTGGCCATCTACAGAGACTACGTCGCTCTCTACCGCACCCTCCCTAAGATAGAGGAGGGGAGGTTAACTTGGGAGCATCTCAACCTCAAACTCGTAGGGGATACGAGGGGGGTTAGGGTGAGGGCGAGGAGGAAGGGGGAGAGGTGGCTGAAGCGGAAGTACGAGGCCTACGGGATACCGAGGGTGCTACGGGACGCCCATCCCGTGGTTGAGAGGGAGGGAAGGGTCGTATGGGTACCGGGGATATACGGAAGTCCCGGCTCCTTGAGGTTCGTAAAGCTCTGCCCCCGGCGTCCCCACCTGTTTGACGCCTACGCCTTTCTCGGTATAAGGCTTAGGAACCCGTAGCATATGCAGAAAAAACCTTTCGGCATTACAATACCAACCGTAATGCGACAGAAAAAGTTTTACATAAAGACCTTCGGGTGCCAGATGAACGAGCTGGACAGCGAGCTGGTGCGGAGGATGTTGGAGGAGAGGGGGTACGTCTATACGGCCAACCCGGAGGAGGCCGACGTCGTCCTGATCAACACCTGCACGGTCCGGGAGAAGGCGGCCCGCAAGGCCAAGCACCTCCTCCGGTACTTCAGCAAGAGGGAGAAGACCACCGTCGTAATGGGTTGTCTGGCCCAGCAGGAGAAGGAGAACCTCCTGAAGTACGGGGCGGATCTGGTCGTGGGGACGAGGGCCTTCGTTGAGATACCCAACCTCCTTGAGT
>WGAN01000069.1 GCA_015494805.1 Caldifarciminota bacterium | reverse complement strand
GCGACGGTACTCGGCTCCTATGAGCCTTACTATACGGTTGAGATCCGCCTCGGAGAGAAACCCGAACCCTACTGCACCTGCCCCTACGACGAACCCTTCTGCAAACACGTCGTGGCCGTCCTCCTCTACCTCCTTGAGGAGGATAAGGTTGAGAGGATCTCCCTTAAGGACATCCGAAAGCACCTCCAGAAGTGGCCAAAGGAACGCCTGATATCCCTCATCACAGACCTCATAAACACCTACCCGGGCGCCCGCAAGTACGTAATAACGGCCGTCCAGAGCGACATGGGGAGCAGAAGCGCGGAGGAGGCCCTCCTGCGGGACATAAGGAGGATGTACGACCCCGACCTACCGGAACAACCGGGCACCGTAGTGAAACGCTACAGGAAGGAGATAAAGCCCCGCATAAAAGTCCTCCTGAAGGAGAGGGGGCCGGAGGCGGTTGAACCTCTTCTAAGGGAGGTCGTCCTAAAACTGGTGGATGCCGCCTCCTTCTATACGACGGACAACGTCTATGACGCCTTCTACGACGCCTTAAAACTCCACCTGAAGGTCCTGAACGAGATGGAGCAAATCCCCGAAAGCTTCATAGATTTTGTGGTAGACCTACGGAAGATGGATGATGGAATAGCCGGGGATGCCGCAATGGAGGAGTACGAACACATACTCACATCGCCGGCTCTTATAGACAAGGCAGTTGAAAAGCTCCTCGCCGCCGGACTGCAGAGGGAGGTTGAGGACCTGTACATCAATACCGGGAACTACGAGGGGTTGAGGGAACTTATAGGCGAGCCTGACACTCCCTACAAGTACAGGAGGCTCATATACGCCCTGAGGAGCGCCGGAAGGTATGAGGAGGCCCTGGCCCTAGCGGAGGAGGGTTTAAAGAAGTTTCCGGATAGCGACGACCTGAAGTCCTCCCTAAGGGACCTATACGTACAGCTTGGAAGGTACGAAGATGCCTTTGAGATACTAAAAAGTAGGTTCGTCCGCTCCCCTTCCTACTACACTTACAAGGAATTGAAACGCTTCGCCGAAGAGTACGGCTTCTGGAATGAGGGGTTGAAGGGGTGGGTGCTTGAGGTGATGGATCGGAGCATAAGACCCCTTGATAAGGCGAAGGTCTTCGCAGAGCTGGGGGATCACGAGAGACTGAAGAAAGTAGCCCCGAAACTCGTGGAGCTCGTCCAATCCTCCCCTTCGTACGCGGATACCGTCCTATCCTTCCTTGATAGGATAGCCTCCTTAGACCCCAACTACGCCTACGAGGTCGTAATGACCTACGGTATGGTTGAGAGTCTGATTGATATGAGGGAGAGGAGGTACTACGAGATGGCGGCAGAGGTCCTGAAGAGGGCGAGGGAATGGGCAACAAGGGGAGGGTACGGGAAGGAGTTTGAGGGGTATATGAGGGAGCTGAAGGAGACGCACAGGAAGAAGAGGGCTTTGATGGAGATCTTGGAGAGGGAGGGACTGTAGGAGTTATTGGTCGCTGTCGGGTTTATAATACCCGTATATGGGGGTGTTGGTAATTCCGGAGCCAGGGGTCCCGTACAACGTCATAAGCAGGCTGATTCAACTGCTCAAGGACCTGCGAAGTTCCGTAAAGGAGTACGCAAGGAGGAGGGAGATAGAAAGGGCTATTGAAGGGTTGGAGACCTCACTGCGGGAATTTACGTCCCTCGCCGGGGAGTTCGCCTCTGCCATAGATAGGGGAGGGGATGCCGAAAGGTGGCTGCTAAACAACGTTCATAGGATTATGAGCGTCAGACTCGCCCTATTACCACACCTGCAACGGGCGTTTGAGGTGATACCTGAACTCAAAGGAAAGACGCTTGAAGATATCGTTGAATATACCCTTATGAACGTTGAAGATGAGGACCTCCGGGTCCTGTTGGATATACTCCGGGATGCCAGCGCCAGGGGGCTTGACAGGTACCTCCACCAAAACATAGGAACCCTCTCCGCCGAGATGCTACAAACGATGCTTACCCTCGGTGCGGCTCTGGATTTTCTGGCCTCTGTGGTGGTGCTGCACAGAATGGGGGAGATAGTCCTATCCGATGAAGGTAAAGTGAGGG
>WGAN01000068.1 GCA_015494805.1 Caldifarciminota bacterium | reverse complement strand
CACCCGTCTCCTCCGTCGGGAACGGCCCCTCCCCCACGCGGGTGGTGTATGCCTTGAACACCCCCACCACCCTGTCTATCTTCCACGGGGGAATACCCGCCCCGATGGTTGCACCACCCGTTATGGGGTGGGAGGAGGTGACGTAGGGGTAGGTCCCGAAGTTCACGTCAAGGTAGGTACCCTGCGCCCCTTCAAGGAGTATCCTCGCCCCCTTCCTCTCCATCTCCTCAAGGAGGAGGACGGTATCCACAACGTAGGGGGCTATCCTCTCGCCGAAATCAAGGAGGTAGGCGTAAAGCTCCTCAAAGGGGGGCATTTCCCCACCGTAGGCCTCAACCACCCTCCTGTTGAAGTCGTAGGCCCGCCTCATGTACTCCCGGAGGTAGGAGGGCCTCAAGGTGTCCCCTACCCTTATCCCCATCCGGCCGTACCTGTCCCTGTTCGTCGGCCCTATCCCCCTCTTCGTCGTCCCTATCGGTCTGTCGGCGGCAGCCTCAAAGAGGGCGTCCTCTTGCTTGTGATAGGGCATGACTATGTGGGTGCGGGCGTCCAAAAAGAGCCTCCCCTTCAGGCTACCCACTATCCCCTCAAGGGCCTCCAACTCCCGCATCAGGGCGTCGGGGTCTACCACCACTCCGGGACCTATAACCCCCACGACGTCCTCCCGAAGCATCCCGGAGGGCAGAAGGTGGAAGGTGAAGGCCTTACCGTCGGCATACACCGTGTGGCCGGCGTTGGCCCCTCCCTGGTACCTGACGACCGCGTCGTAATCTACGGCCAGGTAGTCTATGACCTTGCCTTTTCCCTCATCCCCCCACTGGAGGCCGACGATGGCTGTATAGGGCATCTCGTGGGAATTTTAAGGGCGTAATTGAGCGTACCCGCTCAAAACGGAGTTTATCCTCTCGGCCGTCCTCCTCCACGAGAACCTCTTTGCCCTCTCAAGTCCCCTCCTGACGTACTCCTCCCTGCTCGTCTCCAGCCTCCCGATGGCCTCAACCCAGGAGTCGGGGTCGTCCGGTAGGGCGTAGAGGATGGCATCCCCTCCCGCCTCAACTACGGTCTCCGTACCTATTACGGGGCATCCGGTGGCCATAGCCTCCAGGACGGGGAGGCCAAAGCCTTCGTACTTGGACGGGAAGACGAGGGCGAAGGCCCCAGCGTACAGTAGGGGGAGCCTCTGCCTCTCAACGTACCCCGTTATCCTCACCCTGTCCCCTACCCCCAAGGAGCGGGCCAGGTCCATCAACTCCCTCGCGTACCCCTCGTCGGCGCCTACGATGACGAAGTCGTAGGGGAGCTTCGGCAGGGCCTTTACCACGACCTCGGCGTTCTTGTACCTGTACTTCGCCCCCACGAGTAGGAGGTAGGGTCTCGTAAATCCCAACTTCCGGCGGGCCTCTTCCGGAGCCGTAGGCTTATAGAGGGTGGGGTCGTAGGAGGGGTATGCAACGACCACCTTCTCCGGCTTTACGCCGAAGAACTCCACTATGTCGGCCTTAGACCTCTCGGAGACGGTGATTATCCTGTTGGCCCTCCAGATGAAGGGCTTGAGGAAGTACCTGTACAACCACCTCTGTTCCCTGTACTTGTCGGGGAGGACGATGGGTTGGATGTCGTGGATGGTTACGATCTGGGGACCCTTCCAGAACAGGGAGAGGGAGTGGTAGGTGCGGTAGAGGACTCCCCTACCCCGCAGTGTCTGCAGGTAAAGGAGCCTCTTGATGGCTGCCCTCTTGCCGAACTTGGGAGCGGTGTCGGGAGGGGCGACCTTCTTATGGGCATCCGGAAACAACTCCGGCGTGTGGGTGAGAACGACGATGTCCCGGCGGAGCTTGAGGAGTTCCCTGACGACGTTTATGGTGTAGATGCCGATACCGAAGGGGCGATCGTCGGCGATGAGGGTGTCGGCCAGTATCATACCTTGAAACCTCCCCGGACTATCATAACCCCGAAGAGGGCCATAGAGAGGCTAAGGAAAAAGACGAGCATTCCGATGGTTCTGGCGTAGGCCTTGTACCTCCTGTACTCCGGTGAGTCTGGGGCCTCGTCCCCAAGGCGGGTGGCCCTCGGACCGACGAAGAAGTCGTGGAGGGCCTGCAAGATGAGGATGGCGGTGTAGAAGGAGAGCTTCAGACCTACGAGGCGGCCGGTGGGGGTGGTATAGGTCTTTAGTTTGAAGAGGTCGTACCACTCTATCCCCCTGACGTGGAGCTGGTAGAGTCCGGTTATGAAGAACAGGCCCAAGGCCCACCATCCGAGGCGACTGAAGTTCACTCCGGTGTCGTTCACGAGGCGGTGGTAGTACCGGGCGTACTCCGGTTTGCGAATGGCCGGTAGGAGGACGAAGGAGAGGAAGATCATCCCCCCTATCCAGAAAGTGGCCAGCAGGATGTGGGTATAGACGGAGAGTATGTAAAGCCACCTCACGTGGCGGCAATTATACGTGCGGAGGGCCTTCGTCCCCCGTATAATATCCCTCTCGGAGGGTGGCGTAGCCAAGCGGTCTAAGGCGGCGGATTGCAAATCCGCTATTCCGGGGTTCGAATCCCCGCGCCACCTCTTTGTTGAAATTCACCCTGCGGGTTGAGTACGCCATAAAGGCGTTGGTGAGGTTGGGGATGGCGAAGGAGCCGATGAGCGTACCCCAGATAGCAGCGGCCGAGAGGATTCCCAACCCTTTCCTTGAGCAGATCCTCGTAAAACTCCGCAGGAAGGGTCTGGTGAATAGCATAAGGGGGAAGAAGGGGGGCTACGTCCTTGCCGTCCCCCCTAGCCAGATCACCATTTTGGACGTCATAGAGGCGGTGGAGGGAAAGTACGGCCTCGCCAGGTGTCTGGTGCCGGGTGGGGAAAAGGGATGCTCCGTCCCGGCGACGGACTGCGTTCTGCGGGGGGTGTGGAAGCGACTTCAGGCCAGAATAAAGGAGATACTGGACGAGATAACCATAGAGTCCATAATGCGGGAGGCCATCCTCCGGGATAGCCTAAGGCGGAAGGTCAAGGTGGGCTAACCTCTTGAGGTTGGAGTACCGGAGATGCTCGTAGTTTATGCCATAAACTCCGGGGATGTTTCTCACCTCCCTTACGAGGGATGGGAGCTCGGGAGGGGGGGAAGGTACGTCCACCCTCATCCACTTCAGGAGGGCTAAGTCCCCCTCGGAGAATACGGGGGCGATGCTGACGTAGAGGCGGGGGAGGTGAGGGCAAACCCTCCTGAACGCCTCAAGGAAGGCCCTAACCCTGTCCGGGTGGAAGGTTATCTGGGAGACGAGGAAGGTGGCCCCAGCTTTTACCCTGTCGCACGCCCTCTCCACCTCCCCCTCCCTCTCAAATATTACTATCGCCCCTACGTCCCCAAAGACCCCCTTGGCCAGCCTTATGCCTTCCAGAACGTCGTACCCCGGATGGGGCAAGGCGGAGCTAACCTTCCCCACGACCACCACCCCCTCAACCACACCGGCCGCTTCGGAGAGGAAGCGGAGGTACTCCTCCCTCTCCATCAAGGATACGTACCTGTCTATGTAGGAAGGTACCCCCCTACCCTTCAGTAGGCGGGCGAAGGTGAGGAGGTCCACCTTGGGACGGAAGGGGAGCGGCCTCTCCCCTACCCCGCTGTAAGGCACTACCTCCGGTACGTTGGCCACCCCCCCGATCCTCCCAAGGATCACCTTCGCCACCCCGATGTAGGCCTCCACCTCGTCCCTCCCCCAGTCGGCGGGAGGGGGTAATAGGGTCAAGAGGGTGGGACTCACTTGAGTTTCTTGTACCTCATCTCCTCCTTCTTCCTCTTGGACTCAAAGAACTCCGGCTCCGACTCTTGCCCGTAGATGAGGTAGAGGATGCCCCGCAGGGAGAACCCCTTGTAGAAGTCCGTATCCACGAAGGGGGATATCTGGAACTCCGGCATTATCTCAAAGGAGCCAAAGCGGAAGCTAACGGCCGCCCGTACCGGGAACTCTACCCCTACGGAGCTCGTCTTGTGGGCGTTGGTGTCGGCGAGAGGGGAGGAGCCGCTCTGCCAAGAGTAGTAGGCGGCGAGAATGCCCATACCTACGTGGAAGGCCACCCGCCCCCCGAAACGTTGGGTACGCCTCTCGTAGAGGAACCCTCCACCCCCCGCCATCAGGTCGTGGGTGAGGGAGTACCCCCCACCGGCTATGAAGGTGAAGTATGCGCGGGGGTCCTCAAGACGGGTGGTACGGAGTCCGAGGTATCCCAGGGCTATCTGGGGTTTGTCCTTGGAGAGGAAGAAGCCGTAGCCGGCGCCGAAGAGGACGTACTTCCCTTTACGCTTGATCTCCTCGTAGTAGTACTCATCGGCTTCCCAATCGTACTGGGAGAGCATCAAGAGTATCATAACGGTATTCTACCCCCGTCAGTAGGGACGGGTACGACGCCCCTTGTCCTCGTGGATGAAGATCCAACGTACTATGTCGCCGGGGACGATGGAATCGTCTACGGTCAGGTTCCGCGGGTTAAGGCCTATGCGGTCGTAGGCGGATGAGGCGTTGAGGTGCTTCAGTTCCCTCCTCTTCCGACGGAGTTCCTCAAGGTACATAGTCGCCCTGTACTTCCATCGACGGGCGTTCTCCTCCCTCGTATCCACCCATCCCTTGTTCGCCCAGTCCTCAACCTCCTCCTCCACAAAGCCTATTACGGGCGGCTTGGGTACCTTCAGCTCCTCGGTGTAGTACAGCTTGCCGTCCGGCGACAGGACCCCTATGCCTACGGAGGTGATGTAGGACATAAGGTCGGGGTCCTCCTTCAACCTCTTCCACATAGCAGCAGAGATGTCCTCAACGGAGGCGGAGGAAAGCTCGGAGAGGCTGCCGAAGACCTCCCGCAGGATGTGGGCCTCAAAGAGGAGTTTGGAGAGGCGAGGGGGTCCGAGGATCTCAAATGCCACGCTGGGCATAGGTGAGGCCTTCTCGTACTTCTCAAGGAGTTTTATGGCATCGTCCCTCATAAAGCCACCCCTGTAGGAGGGACCGAGGAGGGAACTCTCTATGGCCCCGACGACGTCCTTGCCGGTACTCTTGCCGAGTATCTCAAGGAAGATGATTTCGGCTATGTCCTCCGGCGTCACCATCTCCATCTGCTGGAGGTCGGTGATGGCTCTAAACTCCTCAAGGGAGAACACCCCGTTCTCGCCCGTGTCTATGAAGGCGGTCTCAAGGACCTTGCCCGTCCCCTCCGTCTTCACCGCTGGGATCTCCCCGATGGCGAGGGACACCTCCTTGGGAACCCGGAGGGCTATGGGCCTGCCTTTCCGCCTTATCTCCCCCCTACCTATGGCCTTCCACCCTATCATAGCAGCAGGCTTTATCTCCTTGACGACCGTCTCCCCCTCGTCCCGGTTCATCAGGACGTAGAGGAGGGTTGATGCCCCTGCCACGGCCGACTTGTCCAGAAGCACCTTGGAGGGTTTGTCCTCACCGTGGGTGTAGGGGATGTTCCACCCCATACCTCCCGTCCCCGTCGTACCCACCTTGATGTATATCCGGGTCCCCGCCTCCTTCAGGCCCTTCTGGAGGTTCATAGTATGCTCAAGGAGGATGGGGATGTTTAACTCAAGCATTATGTCCTCCAAGAGCCGCAGGAGGGTCCTCCGGTCTGCCCTTGAGTCGTCCTTGAGGACGGAGTAGATCTCATTTACGGTGGTGAAGACGTTCCTGTAGGCGATGGCCGTCGCCGTATTGACGGTGTCGACGACTACGTCGGGCTTTAGGTACTTCAGGAGGGCGCGGAGGAAGTTCTGCCTACCTCTCTTCCTCTCCTTCAGGAGACCGAGGAGGTCCTCTATGGCCTGAAGCCTCTTTTCCCGCTTGGCCTTTAGGGTGGCATCGTCCTCGTCTCCCTCTATAGTTATGTCGCTCTTCTTCAGGTCCTTGAGCTTGACGCTCATGAAGATGTCCCCCCAGAAACCGGCCACCTTGCCGGCCTTCAAGTACCTACCGAGGATGGGATGGGTGTCCGGCCGTACGTTCTTGGAGACGAGGGATAGGGTCTCCCTGACCTCCTCCTCCCTTAGGCCCACTATGAAGACCCTGCGGCTTAGGGGTAGGGCCTTGCGAAGGACAGCCCTGCCAACGAGTCCGGTGCCGCCGACGATTAGAAATCGGCTGAAAGCGAAAGTCTTGTTTCTCCGCACAGGCATAGGAGGTATTATAGTTCCGTGATGCCACCGACTGCACACGTATTTCCAGCAAAGACCCACATCCCTAAGCGAGCCTATAATAGGCACCTTGCGAAAGGAGGATAAGAAGAACTGGAGAGAGAGTCTCAAGGGATGGGCGATAACCATCCTCATCGTCCTCCTCATCCGGGCCTTCGTACTTCAAGCCTACGTCATACCAACCGGCTCTATGGAGGATACCTTCCTGCCGGGGGACTTTCTCTTCGTCTTCAAGCCTGTCTATGGCATCGTCCTACCCTTCTCCAACCTCAAGTTCCCGGCGAGGATCTACCCCAAGAGGGGGGAGACGGTGGTCTTCCGCTTCCCGTACGAGCCAAAGGACTACATAAAGCGCACCATCGCCCTTGAGGGGGATACGGTGGAGATAATCAACAAGAAGGTGTACGTCAACGGCCGCCCCTTGGACGAGCCTTACGCCACCTTCAAGGACAAGAGGATAATAGAGTGGCCCTACGAGATACCTCCGGCGGAGTTCCAGAGGATATGGGAGAGCGGCGGCTTTATGGGGACGGACTGGGTGAGGGACAACTTCGGCCCCGTCGTCGTACCGAAGGGCCACATATTCGTTATGGGGGACAACCGGGACTTCTCGTGGGACTCCCGCTTCTGGGGTCCCCTTGACGTCAAATACCTAAGGGGCAAACCCCTTCTGATATACTTCTCGTGGGACCCTAAGAGGCACCGAATCAGGTTCAACAGACTGTTCCGGATAGTGTGGAACTGGTAGCAGCCTTAGAATCCGTACGATGCTTTTCCTCCTGTCCTACGTCCTGATACCCATGGACGAGTCCCAGACGGACCACCTGAAGGCCTACGGGGTGGTGTACTGGGCCATCTCAAGGGGGTACGAGGTAGACTGGCTCCTCAACTACCGCGGCGGCTCCTTCCTCGTCCTTGCCGATGCCTCTGACGTCCGCAGGAGGGCAGCGAGCAAGGGGGTGTATTACGAGGTGATAGGGGAGAGCGACAGGGCGGAGATTGAGGCCGAGATAGACCGGAGCAATATGGCCAAGGTCCGACTCCTCACCCTACCAAAGCTGGCCGTGTATGCCCCTAAGTACGCCGAGCCTTGGGACGACGCCGTCCGCATGGCTTTGGACTACGCCGAGATACCCTACGACGTCATCTGGGACGACGACATCCTCCGAGGGGCGCTGAAGAGGTACGACTGGGTCCACCTCCACCACGAGGACTTCACAGGAATGTACGGGAAGTTCTGGCCCACCTACGCCAACACCGACTGGTACAAGAGGATGGTTGCAACGTCGGAAAAGGTGGCGAAGGAGTTCGGTTTCAGGAGCGTCAGGGACCTGAAGTTGGCCGTAGCCAAACGCATAAAGCGGTTCGTGGCGGACGGTGGGTACCTGTTCGCTATGTGTTCCGCACCCCTTACCCTTGACGCCGCCCTCGCCTCCGAGGGGTTGGACATCTTGGCCAAGCCTTACGACGGGGACCCACCCGACCCGGACGTAAACTCCAAGCTTGACTACTCCAAGACCCTCTTTGCTACCAACTTCAAGATAATCACCAACCCGTACATATACGAGCATACGGACGCCGACGCCACACGGGACATAGCCCTCCTCGGCCCCAACGCCAAGTTCAAGCTCTACGAGTTCGCCGCCAAGATAGACGAGGTACCCACCATGCTGACCCAAAACCACACCCGTGCCATAAAGGAGTTCCTCGGTCAGGACTCCGGGGTCTATCTGGACAAACTGAAGAAGTACGTCGTCGTCCTCGCCGTCCAACCTGCGGCAAACGCCGCAAAGTACGTATATGCCCAGTACGGGAGGGGGTTCTTCAGCTTCTACTTCGGCCACGACCCGGAGGACTACCAGCACTTCATCGGGGAGGAGCCTACGGACCTCTCAAAACATAAACATTCACCCGGCTACCGCCTGATTCTCAATAACATCTTCCTGCCATCTGCCAAGAAAAAGAAGAAGAAGACGTAGCCTTGGTATTTGGCGGATGGGGTGATGCGTCCTTCGGGAACTTGGATTGCCTATACCCGTCAATTTTCCGAAGGTGAGCCGTAGGGGACGGGGGGCATTAAGGAGATAGAGGACCAGAAAAATTGGTAATAATTCAGAAAATACCTCACAAAAATGATGAAAATATGTGATATATAATCAAACTTCCGGAAATCTTGCGTTGAATCCCGATCGTTTGATGAGGCTGTAAGACAACAACCATACTATCTGTAGAACAGTAGTTTCGCGTTTATACAGAGAAAAGGGGATTGCGTTGAGGCTGGAGAGCGGCCCTGCCATACCATCGTAATCGTTGCTGAAGGGAGAAGGGAGAAATACCCTTGGAAAGTCTAAGCCTCTCAAGGAGGAAGAAACCACGAAAAGCGAGAGTGATAAAGCCTAGGATGGCGATAGGAACCCTCACAAAGAAGGTGTCAGCGGAGAAGAGCTGCTTGAGGATCTTGAACATCTCCTCAATCTTCCATCTGATTTTCCGCAGTTTCTCAACATCTTCCCTCGTATCCTCGGTGTTGGAGGTGACGAAGTACCTGC